>NZ_JBFAVI010000035.1:0-51104 GCF_040679695.1 Micromonospora sp. NPDC052213 | reverse complement strand
CGGGTGCGTCAGCAGCCGTCCCCCTCGACCGGTCCGGGAGTCAGTCGCGTTCGACCTGGTGGCCGACGACGGTCGGGCCGAGCATGACGGCGAAGCCGGAGCCGTCGCGGCGCGGGTCGGCCGCCGGCAGTTCCACCGGCTCGCCGGTGGCGGTCGCGCCCACCGGACGCGACCCGACCCAGGCGACCACCACCTCGGTCTCACCCTTGAGGAAGCGATGGGCACGCACCCCGCCGGTCGCCCGCCCCTTCGCCGGGTACGCCTGGAACGGCGTCACCTTCACCGTGGCTCCCGTGGAGGTGACCACCATCGGCTCGCCGTGCCCCGTGTCGTCGGTGCGGACCGCGCCGAAGAAGACCACCCGGGCGCCGGCCGGCAGGTTGACGCCCGCCATGCCGCCGCCCTTGACACCCTGGGGACGGACCAGCCCGGCGGAGAAGCGCAGCAGCGACGCCTCCGAGGTGACGAAGGTGAGCGTCTCCGCCCCGTCGGTGAGCCAGGTCGCCCCGACCACCTCGTCGCCCTCACGCAGGCCGATCACCTCGAACTCGTCGGAGCGGACAGGCCACTCCGGCGCGCAGACCTTGACCACGCCCTGCCGGGTGCCCAGCGCCAGCCCCGGTGAGCCCTCGGCCGTCGGCCCCAGCGGCGCCAGCCCGACCACCGTCTCCCCCGGCTCCAGCGGCACCAGCTCGGCGGCCGCCATCCCGCCGCGCAGCGACACCGTCCCGGCCTGCTCGGGCAGCACCGGCAGCGGCAGCACGTCGACCTTGAACGCGCGGCCGGCGCTGGTCACCAGCAGCACCCGCCCCCGGGCGGTGGAGTGGACGATGGCGCGTACGGCGTCGTGCTTGACGCGGCCGTGCCGCCGGCGCCCCTCGGACGCCTCCTCCGACTCCGCCGCGGTCCGGGCGACCAGCCCGGTCGCGGACAGGATCACCTGGCACGGGTCGTCGGCGACCTCCAGCGGGCCGGCCGGCACGGACGCCGCCAGCACCTCCTTGAGGTCGCCGTCGACCAGCGTGGTGCGGCGCGGGGCACCGAACTGCTTCACCACCGCGGCCAGTTCGTCCGAGACGACCTTCTTCAGCACCTTCGGGTCGTCGAGGATCGTGGAGAGCTGGGCGATCTCCGTGCGGAGCTTCTCCTGCTCGGCCTCCAACTCGATCCGGTCGTACTTGGTCAGCCGGCGCAGCGGAGTGTCCAGGATGTAGGTGGCCTGGATCTCGGAGAGCCTGAACTTCTGCATCAGGCCGTCCTTGGCGGCCTGGGCGTCCTCGCTGGCCCGGATCAGCTTGACCACCTTGTCGATGTCGAGCAGGGCGATCAGCAGACCGTCGACCAGGTGCAGCCGCTCCTCGCGCTTGCGGCGGCGGTAGGAGCTGCGCCGGGTCACCACCTCGTAGCGGTGGGCCAGGAAGACCTCCAGCAGCGCCTTCAGCCCGAGGGTCTGCGGCTGCCCGTCGACCAGCACCAGGTTGTTGACGCCGAACGACTGCTCCAGCGGGGTGAGCCGGTAGAGGTCGGCGAGCAGGGCCTGCGGGTTGACCCCGACCTTGCACTCGATGACCAGGCGCGTGCCGCTCTCCCGGTCGGTGAGGTCCTTGACGTCGGCGATGCCGGTGAGCCGCTTGGTCTTGTTGACCTCGTTGGTGATCGCGGCGATGACCTTCTCCGCGCCGACGCCGTACGGCAGCTCGACGACCGTGATCGCCTGCCGGCCCCGGCTGCCCTCCAGCGGGCCGATCTCCACCCGGCCCCGCATGCGGACCACGCCGCGCCCGGTCTCGTAGGCCCGGCGCACCTCGTCGAGCCCGAGCAGCAGGCCACCGGTGGGCAGATCGGGCCCGGGGACGAACTCCATGAGCTTGTCCAGCGTGGCGTCCGGGTGGTTGATCAGCCAGCGGGCGGCGGAGACCACCTCGCCGAGGTTGTGCGGGATCATGTTCGTCGCCATGCCGACCGCGATCCCGGACGCGCCGTTGACCAGCAGGTTGGGGAAGGCCGCCGGCAGCACGGTGGGCTGGGTCAGGGAGCCGTCGTAGTTGGGCTCCACGTCGACCGTGTCCTCGCCCAGCTCGCCGACGAGCAGCATCGCCTCCCGCGACATCCGGGCCTCGGTGTAGCGCGCCGCCGCCGGCCCGTCGTCCGGGCTGCCGAAGTTGCCGTGCCCGTCGATGAGCGGAGCGTTGAGCGAGAAGTCCTGGGCGAGCCGGACCATCGCGTCGTAGATCGCGGTGTCGCCGTGCGGGTGGTACTTGCCCATCACGTCGCCGACGATGCGGGCGGACTTCACGTGCCCCCGGTCGGGGCGGTGCCCCTGCTCGTACATCGACCAGAGGATGCGCCGGTGCACCGGCTTGAGGCCGTCGCGGGCGTCGGGCAGAGCCCTCGAGTGGATCACCGAGAAGGCGTACTCCAGGTAGGAGTCGGAGACCTCGGTGACCAGCGGGTTGTCGAAGACCCGCGCGCCGGCCTGGTCGAAGGCGGACAGGTCCACCTTGGCGCGGTCGTCCTTGCGGCGTGCCATCGGTCAGCTCTCTTCCGGACGGGTGGTGGCGGGCCTGGTCATGCGTCGATCGCCTCGCGGTCGACCCGGTCGGCGGAGTCGATCAGCCAGTTGCGGCGCGGCTCGACCTTCTCCCCCATCAGCAGCTCGAGGATCCGCTCGGCGGCGTCGACGTCGTCGAGGGTGATCCGGCGGACCGCCCGGGTGGCCGGGTTCATCGTGGTCTCCCACAGCTCGTCGGCGTCCATCTCGCCGAGACCCTTGAAGCGCGGGATCGGGGTGACGATCTGCTTGCCGGCCTTCTCCAGCTTGCGGACCGTCGCCTCCATCTCGGCCTGGGTGTAGGTGTAGATCGTCTGCGGGTTGCGCCCCTTCGTGGTGATCTTGTGCAGGGGCGGCATGGCCGCGTAGAGCCGGCCGGCCTCGATCAGCGGCCGCATGTAGCGGGCGAAGAGGGTGATCAGCAGGGTGCGGATGTGCGCGCCGTCCACGTCGGCGTCCGCCATGATCAGCACCCGGCCGTACCGCATCGCCGAGAGGTCGAAGGTGCGGCCGGAGCCGGCGCCGAGCACCTGCACGATGGCGGCGCACTCGGCGTTGTCGAGCACCTGCTGGAGGTTGGCCTTCTGCACGTTGAGGATCTTGCCCCGGATCGGAAGAAGCGCCTGGTATTCGGCAGACCGGGCAAGTCGACCTGTCCCGAGGGCGCTGTCGCCCTCCACGATGAACAGCTCGCTGCGCTCGATGCCCGCCGCGCGACAGTCGACCAGCTTGGCCGGCATCGACGCGCCCTCCAGGGCGGTCTTGCGCCGGGCGGCGTCCTTCTGCTGCTTCTGCGTCAGCCGCACCCGGGCCGCGTCGACGATCTTCTGCAGGACCGTGCGCGCCTCGGCCTTGGTCCTCCGGTCCTCCAGCCAGGACTTCAGGTGCTGCTCGACCAGCGACTGCATCACCTTGGTGATGCCGGCCGTGGAGAGCTCGTCCTTGGTCTGCGAGGTGAACTGCGGCTCCGGGATCCGGACGTGGACGACCGCCGTCATGCCCTCCAGGACGTCGTCCAGGGTGGGCGGATCCTCCTTGGCCTTCAGCAGGCCACGGGTGTTGCGGACCGCGTCGGCGAGGGTGCGCGCCAGGGCCCGCTCGAAGCCCTTGCGGTGGGTGCCGCCGTGGGCGTTGCGGATGGTGTTGGTGAAGCACTCGACGGTGCGCTCGTAGCCGGTGCCCCAGCGGAAGGCCACCTCGACCTCGGCCCGCCGCTGCACGTTGGACTGCATGACGCCGTTGGCGTCGGCGGCGTTCTCCCGGTAGGTGCCCTCGCCGGTGACCAGCAGCGTGCCGGAGACCGGCCGGTCGCCGGCCGGGGCGAGGAACTCCACCATGTCGGTCAGGCCGTTGGGGTAGTGGAAGCGCTCCTCGGTCGGCTCCTCGCCGGTGTGGTCGCGCAGCGTGTAGCTCACGCCGGGGACCAGGAAGGCCGTGTTGCGCAGCTTCATCCGGACGGCATCCGCGTCCAGCGCGGCGCCGGTCTCGAAGTAGCGCGCGTCGTGCCACCAGCGGATCGAGGTGCCGGTGCGCTGGCCGCGCTTCATCGCGCCGACGATCTGGAGCCCGGGGCCCGGGGTGAAGGCCGCCTCGGGGCCGTCGCCGTCGAAGATCCCCGGCACGCCGTGCCGGAACGACATCGCGTGGATCTTGCCGCCCCGGCGGACCGTGACGTCGAACCGGCGGGACAGGGCGTTGACCGCCGAGGCGCCCACGCCGTGCAGACCGCCGGAGGTCTTGTAGCCGGAGCCGCCGAACTTGCCGCCGGCGTGCAGCCGCGTCAGCACCAGCTCGACGCCGGAGATGCCGGACTTGGCGTGCACGTCGGTGGGGATGCCCCGCCCGTCGTCGTCGACCTGGACAGAGCCGTCGGCGTGCAGCGTCACCTCGACCTTCGAGGCGTGGCCGGCGACGCCCTCGTCGGTGGAGTTGTCGAGGATCTCGTTGACGAGGTGACCCACGCCACGGCTGTCGGTGGAGCCGATGTACATGCCGGGCCGCTTGCGGACGGCGTCCAGCCCCTCGAGGTGCGTGAGGTCGTCGGCCCCGTACAGGGTCTCAGGCTCTGCGGTCAACTGGTCGTACTCCCAGGTCTCGGCGGTGTGGTGCCGCGTCCGACATCGGCGGTCGGCCGGCGCGCCGCAGCGAGCCTAACCGGGAGATGCGACAGGACGACGGCGCCCCGCAGCAAGGCCCGCACCACGTCGTGTGGTGCGGGCCTTGGCGGCGTCGTCGCGTGGTCTGTCCGGATCCGGCGCCCGGCGGCGCCGTGACCGGTTCGCGGGTCAGCCGGCCGCGGGCGGGTCCACCTGGACAACAAGGGAGCCGTACCCGACGTTCCCGGCGCTGTCCACGGCCGCCACGTACAGGGTGTTCGTGCCGTACGCCGGGGTGGTCAGCGTCACGGAGACGGTCTTCCCGGGGTAGCCGAGGGTGGTGCCCGCCTCCGCCTCCTCGGTGGGCGGGCTGGTCCACCCGTAGCGGAACATCACCACGTCGGGGTCGGGCGAGCGGAGCTTGTAGGTGTAGAACTGGCCGGGCGGGGCGGGGGTGGTCACCGGGTCGACCGTCACCGTCGGCGGGGTGTCGTCGACGGTGAACTCGCACCACGCCGACCAGGGGCTCAGCAGGCCGTACGGCGCGGGGTCGGTGCTGCGGGCACGCCACGCGTACGCCCTGCCGCCGAGGACGCCAGTCACGGGCGCCGTGGTGGAGCGGGCGCCGGCGGTCACCGCCGAGCCGGCCGGCGGGGTCAGCCGCGGCGTGCTGCTGTCGTAGCTGCCCGAGGCCGGGATCTCCAGCAGCTCGTACGCGGTCTGCAGGATCTGGCCGGCGTCCGCGTCGGGGAAGACGGCCGACAGGGTCGGCGGGGTCGCGAGGGCGACCCGGTCGCCGGTGACGCAGGCCTGCCCGCCGACCTGGAGGCCGGTCGGCTGGCCGGGCAGGGAGTCGTAGTCGACCACCAGTTTCGCGTTGGCGGGGATGAACTTCTTCCAACGGTCCAGCGTGCTCTCACCGGTCCCGGACGAGTCGCTGCACGCGCAGAAACCGTAGGTGATTGCCGTCATGCCGCTGGTGAGGGCGCTGCTGAGCCCGGCGGTGACGCCGCTGCCGGTGAAGTTGACCGTCATGTCCGGCTGGGGCCCGTCGATGCAGCCGCCGCTCTCGTTGGCGTGCGAACTGGCGGACGCCTGCAGGGTGCTCAGCGTCGGCGCCCACGCCGTGCGGGGGGTGCTGGCGATCCCGGCCGACCGGTACATGTAGGTCGGCGTGTCGCCGCAGGAGAAGGAGTGGTCCAGCCTCATCTGCACGTAGGCGGACTCGATGTGCTTGCCCCGGAGGGCGGAGATGGGGAACTCGAAGTAGGAGCGGTAGATGACGCCGGTCCCCGAGTCCTTGCCGACCCGGGCGGCGGTGAGGTCGCTGTTGGTGGAGTTGTTGTTCGTGGCGTACGCCCAGCGGGACGCGCCCGCGGACCAGGCCGGGTCGATGTAGACCGGGAAGCTGGCGTTGGCCGGGTCGAGCAGGCCCGGCGTGGGGCGCAGCACCAGGTCACCCGCGGCGTCGATCGCGGTGGCGACCGGAGCCGTCCGGGCCCCCGCGCCGGGGCCGGCGGCGGAGGACTTCCCCGCGGCCGACCGGCCGGTGGCGGAGGTCGTGGTCGAGTCCCACATCTCGGCCGGCGCGCTGCGTGCCACCTCGGCCGCCCCGGCGAGCGCCCGCAGCGAGCCGTCGGCGTCGCGCCGGACCCGCACGTCGCCGCCGAGGTCGAAGCGGATCTCCCGCAGGGCCGGGTTCGCGGCCGCCTGCGGGGTCTTCACCGCGAGCACGTGGGTGAAGCCGGTGCGGGTGGCCCGGAGCACCAGGTCCACGCCGGGCAGCACCTCCGGGTAGGTGGCGGCGTCCCCGCTGACCACCGGCGCGGGCAGCTCCCCCGGCCAGGCGAGGGTCAGGGACTTGCCGCCGCTGGTCAGCGTGGTGGCCGGGCCGCGACCGCCGGCCGAGAACCGCACGTCGGCCGGGGAGACCGCCGGACGGAACCCGCCCGCGCCGTCGTGGCGCAGGGTGAGGTCGACGTCGGCCCAGGACCCGTCGGTCTGACGCACCCGCTGCGGGACGGCAGCGGTCTCGGCGACGAAGCCGCCGGAGGGCTTGGCGAAGACCTGGGTCAACTCGGTGCGGGCGGAGAGGACCTCCACCCGCTGGCCGGTCCGCTCGGCCGCCGCGGCGGCCCGCGCGGCCTCGGTGGTGGCGCCCGTACCGGCGGCGGCCGGCGACGCGGCCGACGCGGGCGGGGCCAGCACGGTGGCGCCGAGCGCCGCCGCGAGCCCGCCGGCCATCAGGCGGCGTACGGATCGTTTCTGGACCTGGACAGCGTGCATCGAGCGGCCGACGGCCACCGCAACCCCCGTGGAAGTAGAAAGCCGGACGCCGGAACTGTAGAGACGCGCTTCGACCGGTGTCCATAGCTGTCACATCCTGTGAGCACAAGCGGGACATAGACAGCCAGGACAGGCCCCGGGCCGCCCGATGATCGACGTTCCGTCATGGGCACCCCGATGCCCGGTGGCCGCCGGCACACGGTGTGGTCGACGCCGGCAGGGCCGCCGCCAGGTGGAAACGGACCGGTGCACCGGGGCGGGCGCGTCCGCAGCGGACCATTCCGCGCCAAGCCATTGACGTCCGTCGCGCTGAGGTGATGGGATCGCGGCCGAGAGGATCTTTCACATTTCGATGTACAGATGGAGGACGTCATGTCCAGGTTCCGTCGTACGACTCTCGCGGCGGCGCTCGCCGTCGCCGCCGCCGCACTGTCGACCGCCGTCGGGCTGCCCGCCCCGGCCGCGGCGGCGCCACCCACCGCCGCGGTCGCCCTCGGCGACAGCTTCATCAGCGGCGAGGGCGCCGGCGCGTACACCCCCGTCGTCGACGTCACCGGGGTCGCCCAGGGCTTCCCGGGATGGACCGCGCCCAACAGCAACGCGTTCTTCTGTCACCGCTCGGCGAACGCCTCGCTGCACCGGGCGAGCCTGCCGGGCATCCAGGACCGGTTCAACCTCGCGTGTTCCGGCGGCCAGCCGCACGACATCGCCACCGCCTCGTCCGCCCGGGCCGGCGGCCGGCAGGTGGCCGCCCAGCTCGACCAGCTCCGCGCGGTCGGCCGGACCCACGACATCGACCTGGTGCTGCTCGGCCTCGGCTCGAACAACAGCTCGTTCACCTTCGGCGACGTCGCCGAGAAGTGCGCCAACCGGTTCATCGCCGACGCCTGGACCGGCTGGTGGGAATTCTGGGCCTACCTGGGCGGGCCGGTCGAGCAGGAGCCCTGCACGGACGCCGACCTGGCCACCGCCGCCCAGTGGAGCGCCGCGACCGCGGAGACCACCTCGGCCGTACGCCAACTGCTCACCACGCTGCGCGAGATCGACGCCGACGGCCAGCACCGGATCGTCTTCCAGGACTACACCAACCCGCTGCCGTTCGACCTGGAGCCGAGTTTCCACAGCGAGGACAGCCGGGACGACACCCGGGACAAGTTCCGCGCGCTGGGTGCCGAGCGGTACGCGGCCGGCTGCCCGATCCACCGGGCCAGCCTGCTGCCCGGGCACCGCTTCTCGCAGGGCCTGGGCGCCCTGGTGAGGTCCACCCGCGACGCCCTGGCCGCCGAGTTCCCCGACGCCGACCTGGTCCACCTCAACGTGCAGCGGGCCTTCGACGGCGCCCGGCTCTGCGAGTCGGGGGCCAGCCCGACCGGGGCGCTGGCCACCCCGATCCGCCTCCAGGACAGCCCGCCGAACGGCGTCTTCGTCACCAGCCTCGCCGGCAAGGACAAGATCGCCATCCAGCGGATCGCGAACACCTGCGTGAGCTACTTCCAGACCTGCCAGGAGTCGTGGCACCCGAACGCCGCCGGCCACCAGGTGCTCGGGCAGTGCCTGACCGGCGCGGCCGCCACCGGCGCCCGCTCCGTGGCCTGCGTCCGCGCCGCCGACGGCTCCGTCACCGTGTCCTGACCCCGACCGCGTCCCGGAACCCCGTGCCGCCCGGCGCGGGGTTCCGCCGCGTCCACGGCCGGATCAGTCACGTCCCTGGGCGGGGCGGGCGCGGGGCAGGCCGAGGGCGAGCAGCACCGGACCGGTCGGCCCGTCGACGAGGCCGCCGAGGGTCACCCCGTCCAGCACGGCGAGAAAGGCGTCACGGGCCCGGCGCAGCTCGCCCCGGAGCCGGCAGGCCGCGCGCAGCGAGCACGCCGGCTCGTCGCAGGACACCACCTCGTCGTCGCCCTCGAACGCCCGGACCACCCGCCCGACCGTGGTCTCGTGGCCGCCCTCGGCGAAGGCGACCCCGCCGGAGCGGCCCCGGATCGTGACCAGCACGCCGAGCCGCTGCAACCGCTGCACCACCTTCGCCACGTGGTTGCGGGGCAGCGCCAGCTGGTCGGCCAGCTCGTCCACGGTCATCCGCCGTGGGTTCGCGGCGGTGAGCATGGCGATCCGCAGTGCCATGTCGGTGGACCGGTTGAGCTTCACGTCCCGACCCTAGCCAGCGCCGGCACGCCCCACCACGGGCCGACGGACGCGATCTGTGATCCACCCGACCCCCGACCCGGGACCTTCGACCCTAAAGAGGTATCTGGAATGCCTGTTTTGCTGGCGTGGTCCGAGCGGTTCAGCGCAGAAGGAGACAAGTCGTGCTCTCGGAGTCCTCAACAGCAGTGGTGACGGCGACCCTGCCCGCCGTGCAGGCGCACGGCGAGGCGATCACCGGCCGGTTCTACCAGCGGATGTTCGACGCCCACCCGGAGCTGCTCGACATCTTCAACCGCGGCAACCAGGCGACCGGGGCGCAGAAGGCCGCGCTCGCGGCCTCCGTGGTCGCGTACGCGGAACACCTGACCGGCGGCAGCGACGCGCCGTGGGGCCCGATCCTGGACCGGATCGCGCACAAGCACGCCTCGCTCGGCATCACCCCCGGCCAGTACACGATCGTCGGCCGGCACCTGCTCGCCGCCGTCGGCGAGGTGCTCGGCGACGCGGTCACCCCGGAGGTCGCAGCGGCCTGGGACGAGGTGTACTGGCTGCTGGCCTGCGAGCTGGTCGCCCGGGAGGCCCGCCTCTACGCCGGGGCGGGGCTCGCCGAGGGCGCGTCGGTCTGGCGGGACTGGCGGGTCACCGGTCGGGTCACCGAGGCGGTGGACGTCGTCTCGTTCACCCTGGTCCCGACCGACGGCGGCCCGGCGCCCGCCTTCGTCCCGGGCCAGTACACCTCGGTCGCCGTCGACCTCGACGAGGGTCGCGGGCAGCAGATCCGCCAGTACAGCCTCTCCGGCCGGCCGGGGGCCGACCACTGGCGGATCACCGTCAAGCGGGTACGCGGCACCGACGCCGGCCCCGACGGCATGGTCTCCACCTTCCTGCACGAGCACGTGGCCGAGGGCGACACCCTCCGGCTCAGCCCGCCCTTCGGCGAGGTCAGCGCGGTGGCCGGGGAGGGCCCGCTGCTGCTGGTCAGCGCCGGCATCGGGCTGACCCCGGCGATGTCCGCCCTGGAGCACCTGGCGGCCACCGAGCCGCAGCGCCCGGTGGTGCTGGTGCACGCCGACCGGGCCGGCGCGGCGCACGCGTTCCGCGGCGAACTGCCCCGCCTGCACGCCGCGCTGCCCAACCTGCGCACCGCCCTGTGGTACGAGGACGTCACCGACGTCGAGCTGGCCGGGCTGGCCGCCGAGGTGGCCGGCGGCCGGGTCGACCCCGCGTTGATCCCGCTCTCCCCCGACGCCCACGTGCACCTCTGCGGGCCGCTGCCGTTCATGAACACCGTCCGGGGTGGCCTGCTGCGGCGGGGGGTGCCGGCGGAGCGGATCGCCTACGAGGTGTTCGGCCCGGGCATGCTCCGCGACGACCGGAACTGATCCTCCGCGGCCGACCGGACACCGGTGGTGAGGCGTTCGCCCCACCACCGGCCAGGTCCGCGCCGCCGGCCGGGCGTCCCGCCGAGAACTCGGCGGGCCGGCGGTTAGGCGACAGGGCCGGGGGTAGGGGACTCCGCATGCGGGTGCGACGGGCTCGCGGGGCGGCACCGTCCGCGGCGCGACCCGTTCCCCGACGACCGGGCCGGCCGATGGAGGAAGACATGCGCATCGCGATGATCTCGGAGCACGCCAGCCCGCTCGCCGTCCTCGGGGAGGCCGGCGGGCGGCACACGCGGGTGGCGGAGCAGGCCGCCGCGCTGGTGCGCGAGGGGCACGACGTCCGCGTCTACACCCGCCGGGAGTCCACCGCCCAGCCCGACACCGTGTCCACTCCGGACGGCTACCAGGTGTGCCACGTGCCGGCCGGGCCGGCGCTGCGGTTGCCCGGCAGTGAGCTGATGCCGCACCTGGGTGAGTTCGGGCGCTGGCTGGCCGGTCAGTGGCGCGACGGCGACTGGATGCCGGACGTGGCGCACGCCCATCACTGGATGAGCGGCCTGGCCACCCTGCACGCCGGCCGGCGCACCGGGGTCCCGGTGGTGCTGACGTACCACTCGCTCGGCACCGTCGAGCGGCGGCAGCAGGGCGCCCGGGACACCAGTCCACCAGGCCGGATCGGCTACGAGCGGGCCCTGGGCCGGGCCGCCGACCGGATCGTCGTGCAGTGCCAGGACGAGATCGGCGAGCTGGTCCGCCTCGGCGTGCCCCGGTCCCGGATGGTGCTGGTCCCCTGCGGGGTCGACCAGCAGGTCTTCCGTCCCGACGGGCCCGTCGCCCCGCGCGACCCGACCCGCCCGCGGATCGTCACCGTCGGCCGGATGGTGGAACGCAAGGGCTTCCAGGACGTCATCCGGGCCCTGCCTGCCGTGCCCGACGCGGAGTGCGTGGTGGTCGGCGGCCCGCCGGCGCGGTTGCTCCCCACGGACGGCTTCGCCCGCCGGCTCCGGGCGCTCGCCGAGTCCTGCGGGGTGGCCGACCGGGTGAAGCTGATCGGCGCGGTGCCCCGCACGGAGTTGGCCGGCTGGTACCGCTCGGCGGACCTCCTGGTGGCCGCCCCCTGGTACGAGCCGGTCGGGCTGGCCCCGCTCGAGGGCATGGCCTGCGGCGTGCCCGTCGTCGGCTCGAATGTCGGCGGCATCGCCGACACGGTCGTCCACGGCCTCACCGGCGACCTCGTGCCGCCCCGGGACCCCCGGGCGTTGGGCACCGCGATCCGCCGGCTGCTCGCCGACAGGGTCCGCCGCTTCGCGTACGCCACGGCGGCGCTGGACCGGGTCCGCAGCCGGTACTCGTGGAAGCGCTGCGCCGAGCAGTTGAGCGCCGTCTACGCCTCGGTCAGCACGGCCGCCCGAACCGCCCCGGCCCTGGCCTGAAGGCCGGCGGCACCGGCAGCCCCGCACCGGCAACCGGCAACCGGCAGCTCGATGCCGCTCCACCGCATCGCCACGGTTCGAGGTGTCAGCCGTTGGCGACTGCCGCCAGGCCTGCTCGATGAGTAGGGAAGTCGGGCGTCCAGCCGAGTTCTCGTTTTGCTCGGTGATTGGACAGGCGGATGTGTGTTCGGACCATGAGGGCGTGAAGGTACGGCAGGACGGCCAGCAGGTGACCGGGGACCGTTCGGGGCGGGGACGCGCCGACGACGTCCGCGACCGCCCGGAAGTAGTCGGTGAAGGTGACCGGCTGGTCGTCGACGATGTTGTACGGCTGACCGGGCCGGCCGGAATCGAGCGCGGCCATGGTGGCCGCGGCGGCGTCGTGGATGTGGATGACCGAGGTGGTGCCGCTGGGGCGGAGAGCGGGCAAGAGCCGCCGCTTCGCCAGGTGCATCAACCGTCTGGTGGCCGGTTCCGGGCCGTAGAACATGCCGTAGCGCAGGGCGATGCCTTCGATGCCGGGCGCATGGAGAACCTGATCCTCGTTCGACCGCATCGCGCGCATGTGTCGGTCGATTCCAGGATGCCCGGTGAGTTCGGCGAAGGGATGATCCTCGCCGAGTGGCTCCGTACCGTGGTCGCGGTAGCCGTACCCGAGGAAGAACGACTGGGTGACGAATCGACGTGCGCCGACTGCGGCTGCCGCGCGGAGGAGGTTGGCCGTGCCATGATCGCGTAGCGCGTCCGTGGCGTACAGATTGCGGTGGAAGAGCGGCACCCCGGTGATCGCGGTCGCCTGATGGATCACGGCGTCGACTTGCCGGCCGTCGAGCGCGGCGAGCAGATCCTCGACGTCCATGACGTCGGCTTGCACTGGCAGCACGCCCATCGACGTCAGCCGGGCGGCGCCTGCGGCCGTCCTGGTGACACCGAGCAGTTCGTGTCCAGCGGCCACCAGCATGGGCAGCAAAGCGGTGCCGAGGGTGCCGGTCGCCCCGGCGAGCAGGATCCTCATGCCGGAACCTCCAGCCGGTCGTCGGCGCACCGCCGGAGTTGCCGGACCCGCGCCGCCCACGCGGCCAGTCCCACCGCCGACATCGCCAGCAGGAGCCACGGGTCGGAGGTGTTGCCGCCCAGGTCCAGATCGACGGCGTGGTTGACAGCGTGGAGGCCGCTGGTGAACGTGAATCCGGCCAGGACGACCGCCAGCGCGTCGCGCCATCTCAGGGCGCACAGCATCATCATCCCGATGCCGATCTGGAAGACACCCGCGTCATGCAGGAAGTGCACGTGGTTGGGCCAGTTGGCGTATCGGGCGAAGCTTTCCGGATCCAGCCGGGCCCACGAGCCCGTGCCCAACATCGACGCCGCCGCCAGCACGACCGAGGCTTTGGCGAACACACCCTTCGGCATTCTCGTCACTCCTTCCAACGGTGTTCGCCCATAGAAGGAGCAACCGGGCCGCCCTGTGACGCGGTCGCGGTGTGACGCGACGCACGTCACATCCGGAGTCGAACTGCATTTCATGGAGGAGACCTGGCTGGCCTGGGCCGGTGTGGACGCTGAGCACCTGGAACACCCTCGGGCCTATCTGGTGCGCATCGCCGTGCGGCAGGCCCTGGCCCGGCTGTGCCAGAGGCCGAGTGCCAGAGAGGAGTACGTGGGGCCTTGGCTGCCCGAGCCGCTGCTTCCTTCCGCCGATCCGGTCAGCCTCTTCGCCACCGGCGGATGGCCATCGCCATCGGGGTGACGAGCCTCAGGTCTCGCGGGCCCCGTCCCGTCGCTCACTCCTGCGCGGGGCCGAGCGAGCGAATGCCGGCAAGTGCCACGTGGGTGGCGCGGAGCAGCGCTCGCAGCAGTTCCTCGGGTGCGGGGTCGTGGGGCAGCGTGGCATAGGCGACGGTGACCATCGACCCGACGAGTGCGCCGACCGCCGCCGCCGCGTCGCCCTCCTCCAACTCGCCGGGGAACGCGTCGAGCAACGCAGCCGTGAGTTGTTGCTGGGCGGAGACGATCCGGCGCAGCGCGCCGGCCTGCAGAGCAGGCGTGGACAGCACCACGCGCACGCGCCGGGTCGCCAAGTCGCTGGTCAGGTCGCGGGCCGCCGCGCCGGATGTCACCGCCGACCGCACCGCACGGAGCAAGACGTCGGCGACGGTCTCCCCCGGGTGACGCGTGGCGACCATCGCGACGATCTCGTCGACCCGCGCCTGCGAGTCGGCGAAGAGAACGTCCTCCTTGCCGGGGAAGTAGGCGAAGAAGGTGCGTGGTGCGATATCGGCGGCCGCGGCGATCTCGGCGATCGTCGTCTCGTCGTAACCCTTGGTGGTGATGAGTTCGATCGCAGCGGTGATCAGCGCCGCGCGGGTGCGTTGCTTCTTGCGCTCGCGCAGACCAATCGGATGTGTCATGCAAGTGATGCTACCGCTTACGCACACACTGCATTCATGCACTCGTTGCATAATTGCACTGAATGCGGTTTACTGCAGCGATGGAACCTCCCCTGGACCGACTCGGCCGTCTCTGCGCACGACGGCCTTGGCGCACTCTCGTCCTCTGGTTGCTCGCCGCCGGCGTGCTCCTCGGCGTCGGGCAAGCGGCCGGGAGCACATTCGTCAATGACTTCCGGGTGCCCGGCACCGAATCCCAAGAGGCCACGGATGTGGCCCGTGACCACTTCCCCACGTTCGGCGTGGTCAGCGCGACAGTCGTCTGGAGCGCCGAAGAGGGGAGCCTCCAGGATCCGGCGCGGCAGGCCGCCGTCCGGCAGATGATCGAGGCGATGCGCGGGCAACCCGACGTCGCGGCGGTCGACGATCCGTTCCCAAGCCCGGACGGTCGGGCGGCGATGGTCAACGTCGACTACGAGAAGGAGTTGGGCGAACTCGACGGCACCCACTACGAACGGCTGCGTGAGGCGGCCGAGCCCGCTCAGGACGCCGGCCTGCGGGTGGAGTTCCGCGGTGCCGTCGTCGACCTGGGCACAGAGCCCACCACGTCCGCAGCGGAACTCGTCGGGGTCGGCGCCGCGCTACTGGTGCTGATCATCGCCTTCGGTTCACTGGTGGCCGCGGGCATGCCGCTGCTCGTGGCCGGCGTCGGCATCGTGGTCGGCACCGCGATCGTCCTACTCATCGGCCTGATCGTGGACATTCCGACGTCGGCGCCGATCATCGCGGTCATGCTCGGCCTGGGCGCCGGCATCGACTATGCGCTGTTCGTCCTGAGTCGATTCAGATCGATTCTCGCGCACGGTGAGGACAAGGTGCGCGCCGCCGGGCACGCCACGGCGGCCGCTGGGCATGCGGTGGTCTTCGCGGGCGGCACGGTCGTCGTCGCCATCCTCGGCCTCAGCTTCGCGGGCATTCCGTTCGTGGGGGCGATGGGAGTCGCCGGCGCGGTGACGGTGGCGGTGATGGTCGTCGCCGCGATAACCCTGTTGCCCGCACTGCTCGGCCTGGTCGGGCATCGGGTGAACGCGCTGCCCGTTCCCAAGCTGACCAAGAGGGCGCGTGCCTCCGCCGGAAAGCCCGAGGACGAGAGCGGCCCGACCTACCGCTGGGGCCGGCACGTCCAACGCCACCGCGTGCTCTATGCCCTGCTCTCGACGGCGCTCCTGCTCGCACTGACGGCACCGGTGCTCTCGCTGCGGCTCGGCACGCCCGACGACGGAATCCAGCCCACGAGGAACACGCAGCGCCAGGCCTACGACATGATCGCCGAGCACTACGGCCCGGGCTGGAACGCGCCGCTCGTCATCACCGTTACCGACACGAGCGAGATGGGCGTCAACGCCTTTGCGGGCGCCCTCGCCACCGACCCGGACGTCGAACTGGTCACCCCGCCGACGACGAGCGAGGACGGCGAGATCACGCTGATCACTGCCATCCCCCGGTACGCGCCGCAGGACCAGGAAGTCTCCGACCTCGTCCATCGAATCCGCGACACGATCGGGCCGGATTCCCTGGCGTCCACTGGTGGCACCGCACTCGTCGGCGGCGCGACAGCCGTCGTCATCGACATGGCCGACGTCGTCGGCAAGCGGCTGCCGTGGGTGATCCTGGCCGTGGTCGGCGCCGGCATGGTCCTGCTGCTCTTCATGTTCCGGGCACCGGTGGTCGCACTCAAGGCGGCGGTGATGACGCTGCTGTCCATCGGCGTCTCGTTCGGCGTGATCATCGCGATGTTCCAGTGGGGCTGGGGTCTGGATCTGCTCGGCATCGACAAGTCCGTGCCGGTCATGTCGGCAGTCCCCATGATCCTTTTTGCGGTGCTGTTCGGCCTGTCGATGGACTACGAAGTCTTCCTGCTGTCCGCAGTCCGCGAGTCCTATGACAAGGATCGCGACCCGCACCGCGCCGTCGTTGTCGGCATCGGCACCACCGCACGTGTCATCTCCGCAGCCGCGATCATCATGGCGTGCGTCTTCCTGAGCTTCGTCTCGGTGCCAGAGACGCTCATCCAGATGATCGGCATCGGCCTTGCCACGGCGGTCATCATGGACGCCACCGTCATCCGGATGGTGCTGGTTCCTGCGGTCATGAGCCTGCTCGGCAACGCGGCCTGGTGGCGGCCCGGCCGCAAGCCGGCGCCACGACCGGCGGCGATCGACGGTCCGGCCGACACTCCAGGGACGGTCGAGGGCGAGCAGGACCCCGAGAGTCAGCGCGTGTAGCGCGAGTCCCGCTCCTCGCAAGCGACGAGACCGGGTGGCGCAGCGCACCACCCGGTCCAGTCGGCTCTTGAGCCCGAACCACCGCCGCCGCGGAGCGGCGGTCACCTCACCGCGCCCAGAGCACTTCACCTGGGTACGCGCCAGCGCGCACCGCTGGCGGCCCGGTGGCCCGCTTCGCCACGGCCTGCCGGCCCCGCTGAGGCACCTTCAGCTCACGGGTGTCCCGCTGACGCCACGCCGTCGCCCCTACACTTCCCCCGGGCGGCGTACCCCGCCGCCCGGGGCCCGGTCACTCGTCGGTCTCGACGGGCACCATCTCGCCGTCCCGCTCGACGCGGGTCTCGCCGCGCTCGGGCGGCGGCGGCACCTGGGACGTCGTCTTGCGCGGATCGTTGCCCGGGTGCATCAGCACCGCGTCGGTGGAGGCGGTCTTCTCCCGGCTCTCGTCGGGCTGCGACATCCTCTTCCCCTCTCGCTCGGATCGTCCGTCCCGCGATCTACCCGCACCGGCCCCGCCGACTCCTCCCGGCCGCGCCCCGTCGCCGGCGCGACCGCCGTACCCGCCGCCGACGACGACGGGTCGCGGGGCGGCGCGGGGCGTACCCGTCGCCACCGGTTCCCGGTCTTCCCCGGTATCCGCGTGACCGCGCCCTATCGGTGGGTGACGGACGGGCATAGCCGACCGGGCGGCGGGTATGCCGCAGCGCCCGACACGGTGGAAGGGGATCAGATGTCCGAACGGCACACCGCACTGCGCTCGATGCACGATCTGGGCCTGGCGGCCTGGTTCGGGGGCTCCCTGATGGGAGCATTCGGCGTCAACGGCGCGGCGGCACAGATGAACGACTCGACCCAGCGGTTGCCGATGGCCTCGGCCGGCTGGGCCCGGTGGACGCCGGTGAACGCCGCCGCGATCGGGGCCCACCTCGCGGGCGCCGTCGGGGAACTGGTGACGGAGAGCCCCCGGGTGGCGGCGCAATCGGGAGTCGCCCGGGTCAGCACCCTGAAGACCGCGCTGACGGTCAGCGCGCTGGCGGTGACCGGCTACAGCCGGTTGCTCGGCATGAAGCTGGAGAAGGCCGGCGGCCCGTCGGTCGAGGGGGTCACCGAACCCAATTCGCAGACGCCGTCGAACGTGGCGTCCTGCCAGCGGAAGATGCGGATGCTCCAGTGGGCGGTGCCCGCGCTGACGGGGGCGCTCATCGTGGTGACCGCGTACATGGGCGAGCAGCAGAAGCCCGGCGAGGTGTTCCGGGGGATGCTCGGACGCGCGGGCGGGCTGCCGAAGGGGATGGGCGCGGTGATGGCGATGGGCGCGGCGGCCAAGAAGAAGCGGATGGCGATGTCCGGTCGCTGACCGGGCGACGTGCCCACCGGCGTCCCGCCGACTCCTCGGCGGCGGGACGCCGCTCCGCGTCCGGAGTCGGGCGGGGCGAGCCCGCCCGGCACGACCCGACGGGGCGCCGGCGCAGGCATGACCGGCCCCGGGACGGGCAATCGGGGCCGGTAGCGGCGGACCCGACCAGCGAGGTGACCATGGCGGCAGGAGACGGACGCAGCGGGGGCAGGCGCACACCGGAGTCGATCACCCCGTGGGTGACCAGGGACGGCTTCGACGCGGAACCGCCCTGGGGCACCGGCGAGCACGACCCGATGGACGAGGGCAGCGAGGAGACCGCCGTGCCGGAGGGCCGGCGCGGGGACCGCCGCGCCGGCGAGCCGGCGGGGCCGGCCGGGAAGGGGGGCCGGCACGGATTCGGGCCGACCGAGCCGACCCGTACGCTGCCGGCCGGACCCGGCGCGCCCCCGGACCCGGCGCCGTCCCGGCGGACCTTCCCCGACGCCGCCGACGTCGAGGAGCGGACGGAGGACGCGCTACGGACCCGGGGCCGGCGCTCCTGAGCGACGTGGGCGGCGGCGCGGTACGTCCCGGCCGTCCCCGGCCTCGGGGCGCGGCCCGGTCAGGCCCCGGGTCCCGCCGCGCGCAGCAGCCGGAGCTGACCGATCTCGGCGGCGTTCTTCATCAACTCGGCGTTGACCCAGCCGAGCATGTGCGTCACCGTGTGCTCGGCGTCGTCCTGCCAGGGGAACGGCGCCGTACGGTCGAGGTCGGCGTCGGTGAGGCGGTCGAGGACACCGAGCCACTCGGTACGCAGGCCGCGCAGCCACGCGACGGTCGGCTCGCCCGCGCCCGGCCACTCCACGTCGGCGCGCTGTCGTGGCGGCTGCCCCCGGAGGTGGTCCGCGGCGACCGTCCACCACCAGCCGATGTGCCAGGTCAGCCAGCCGATCGTCGGGACCGGAATCGGGTCGGGTTCGGTGTCGGCCCAGTCGGGCGTCCAGCCGCCGTCGGGGCCGCGACGCACCGTCCAGCACTGCCCGGCCGGCTCCCAGAGGAAGTCCGCCGGGTCGAGGCGCTCGAGGTGGTATTCGAACAGCGACCACGTCAGGTCGAACTGCCAGCGCAAGAGCGCGCGAGAGGATGCCGCCACCCGGCGATCATGCCGGAGCCCACGCGGCCCGGTCGACGGAATTGGTCCGGCGGGGCCGGCCCACACGGGCCGCACGCCCGCCGTCAGGAGGGCGACACCGCTCCCGCCCGCGCCGGACGGCCCCGCCCCACCGGTTCGACACCCAGCAGTTCGGCCAGCCGGTCCGCGTCGCGCTGGGCCTGGTCGCCGCAGCAGTTGTTGAACAGCACGTGCAGCTCGCCGGCCTGCCCGGCCAGCTCGGTCAGCAGCTCCGACCAGCGGCGCAGTTCCTCGTCGCCGTACGCGTAGCGGAACTTCTCCTGCTTGTCCCCCGTCCCCCAGGCGCTGCTGTGCCCGTGGAAGCGGACGACCGCCAGCTCCGCCGTGGCGAACAGGATGGGCGGCACCGACGAGGGGTGCCCCTGCGGCATGTCCACGCAGACGAACGACAGGTCGCGCTCCCGCAGGAAACCGAGCGTGTCCAGCGCCGCCGTGCCGTCGAACCAGGACCCGTGGCGCAGCTCGACGGCGACCCGCCACGGCCGGCAGCGCTCGGCCAGCTCGGCGATGCGCCGCTCGGGGGCGGCGCCGCGGGCCAGCCACGGCGGGAACTGGAGCAGGACCGCGCCGAGCCGGTCGGCCGCCGCGATCGGGTCGAGCGCCGCCCGGAACCGGTCCCACAGCTCGTCGTACGCGGTCGCCGGCAGGTCCCGGCGCCGGATCCGGCTCGGGCCGCCGGCCGGGCGCAGGTCGCGGGGCAGCGCCGCCACCGGGGTCGGGTGGCCCGTGAAGAGGCTGAACGCCTTGACGTCGAAGGTGAAGCCCTCCGGTGTGGCGTCGACCCACCCCTGCGTCGTCTCGGGCACGGGCACGGCGTAGTAGGAGGTGTCGACCTCGACCAGGGGAAACCGCCCGGCGTAGAAGCCGAGCCGGCCGGCCGGGGTGTTCGCCGCGCGCGGGTACCACCCCGAGCGCAGCAGCTCCTGGTCCGCCCAGGACGACGTGCCCACCTTGATGACACCCATGTGATTCAGTGGATCGCGGATCGGACGAATCGGCAACCGCTGGCGGAAAACCGGCACGGCGGGACGCGGTTCTGTCGGTGGCCGGCCCTATCGTGAGCCCGTTCGGACGTCCGTGAAGAGAGGTGGCGGGATGACCACGACTGAGCAGCTGACCGGCGAGCGGGCCGACCTGGTGGAGACGCTGCGCCTGCACCGCGGCTTCCTCCGGCAGACCGTCGCGGGGCTCACCGACGAGCAGGCCGCGACCCGCAGCACGGTCAGCGAGCTGTGCCCGGGCGGCCTGATCAAGCACGTGACGCAGGTCGAGCACCGGTGGATGCGGTTCGCCGTCGGCGGCGCCGAGGCGATGAACAGTGATCCCGTCGACTGGGCCGGCCAGTTCCGCATGCTCGACGGCGAGACCCTCGCCGGGCTGCTCGCCGACTACGACCGGGTGGCCGCCGCGACGGACGAGCTGGTCGCCACGCACGACCTCGACGCCGCCCACCCGCTGCCGCAGGCTCCCTGGTTCGAGCCCGGCGCGAGCTGGACGGTCCGCCGCGTCCTGCTGCACCTGATCGCCGAGACCGCCCAGCACGCGGGGCACGCCGACATCCTCCGCGAGGCCATCGACGGCGCCAAGACCATGGGTTGACGCCCCCGCGCGGGCGCCGCCCCGCCCCGCTTCCCGGCCCGGTGATTGTCGGACGTCACACTCCACCCCGTGTGACGTCCCGGCATCCGGCGGCGCTGAGGGACACGAGATGAAAGCACACCGGATGGACCAGGAGACTGTCGAGCGACTGCTCGGCGGTCCGGTCGTCGACCCGCGGGACGCTCCGCAACCTGTCGCGTCGCTCCTGACGGCGGTCCGTGCCGCACCCCGCGCCGCTGAGCTCGCCGGCGAGGACGCCGCGGTACGGGCGTACCGGCTGGCGCGGGCCGGCACCCCCGTCGGCAGTCCCGAGCGGAGTCGTCGGGGCCGGGCCCTCGCCGGCTTCGGCGCCCGCGCCGCGCTGGCCGGTGTCGCCCTCGCCGTCACCGGCGGGGTGGCCTTCGCCGCGGCCGGGGGCACCCTGCCCGGACCGCTGCGTGGCCCCGCCCCCACCACCGCCGCACCCGCGCCGCCCCCGGCCGTCTCCCCCACCGCGGGTCCCGGCCGGCCGTCCGCGCCGCCCACCACGACCGAGGGTCGGCCCGACCCGAGCGCGTCCGTGGCAGCGCTGTGCCGGGCCTACCGGACGGACGGCGACGGCCCGGGCCGCGCCCTGGACAAGCCGGCCTTCGACGACCTCGTCCGCGCGGCCGGCGGCCGCGGCAAGGTGGCCGGCTACTGCGACCGCCTGCTGCCCGCCGAGTCGGCGAGCCCCGGGTCATCGGGCACACCGGTCGACCGGCCCGACGGCACCCCGACCCCCGAGCAGCCCGGGCGACCCACGACATCGCCCTCCGTCCCGGCCGGCCGGCCCTCGGCACCCGGCAACGTCCAGGTCTCGCCCGGCAACATCCGGATCTCGCCCGGCAACGACCAGATCTCGCCCGACCACGGTCGCCCCGCACCGGGCAGCGGCGGCAGCCGCTGACCCCCCACGCCATCGCTCCGCGGGACACGGCGGACCAACGTCTGCCGGTGCCACGTGCCCGGGGGCATCGTCGGGAAGGGGCGCACGTGACGAACGCGCCGCGCGGGCGGCTCGGCCAACCGGTGGGACGCCGACGCGCACCGGCCGGCGCTCGCCCGGTGACCCGGCTCGGCCTGGCTGATAGCTTGCCCCGATGAGTCTGCGGCGTCGACGCGTGGCGACGGTCTTCCGCGTGGTGATCGTGATCAGCGTGCTGGCCGGGATCGTGCTCACCGCGAGGGGTCCCGCCACCGTCACCGGCCTGCTGCCGTACTTCACCATCCAGAGCAACGTCGCCGTCGGCCTCCTCGCCGGATACGCCGCCTGGGTGGCCTGGCGGGACCGTCCCGAACCGCCGTCGCCGCTCAAGGGCGCGGTCACCCTCTACATCACCATCACCGGCGTGGTCTACCACCTGGTGCTCGCCAACCCCGCCAGTCCGTTCGCGATGCCGCAGCCCGACCGCGCGCTCGGCGAGGCGCTGGGCAACCAGTTCCTGCACACCGTCGTGCCGCTGCTCGCGGTGGCGGACTGGGCGCTGTTCGACCGGCGGGGCCGGCTCCGCCCGCGGTACGCGGCGTGGTGGCTGGCGTTCCCACTGGGCTACCTCGGTTTCGCGTTGGTCCGTGGGCTGCTGGTCGAGCGGTACCCGTACCCGTTCCTCGACGCAGGGGAGCTGGGCTACGACGGGGTGGGCGTCAGCGCGGTCTTCTTCGCCGTCGCGTTCTGGCTGCTCGGCCTGCTCTTCGTGGGCGTCAACCGGGGCCTGGCCCGCCGTGCCGGACCACCGGCCGCCCCCGCCACGGCCCCGTCCGGGACGGCCGCCCCGGCGCAGCGGCCGGCGGCCGTCGATTCCGCTCCGGCGTCGGGCGCCACCCCGGGCGGCCGGCCCGACGCGCCGGCCGTGCCGTGACGACCGCGCTCCCGGCGGCTGTCGCAGAGCGGTACGCGGTCTCCGGCCGGCACCCACGGCCAGCGGTGCGGGCTCGACATCGGGCCGTACCTGCCGGTGTGGGCGACCGACGGTTCGGAGCGGGCTCCCACCGGCGGGGGTGAGCCCGACTCACCCGGACGGGGTGAGACGCGGAGGCGGCCGGCACCCCCGCCGCTCGACGTGGCGCAGGCGCTGCGGCCGCCGGAAGGCGGGTCGTTTGACCGGGCGCTGAGCGGGCAGGCGGCGGGCGGAGCCGGAAACCGGACGACAGGAGACGTTGATGCGCGCGCTGCGGTTGCCGAACTGGAAGTCGGAACCCGAGTTGGTCGAGGTCGACGAGCCGACCCCGGGCCCCGGGCAGGTGGTGGTGAAGATCGGGGCCGCCGGCGCGTGCCACTCCGACCTCCACCTCATGCACGACTTCGAGGCCGGCGCCGTGCCGTGGAACCCGCCGTTCACCCTCGGCCACGAGAACGCCGGCTGGGTGCACGCCCTCGGCGACGGGGTCACCGGGCTGACGGTGGGCCAGCCGGTGGCCGTCTACGGCCCGTGGGGCTGCGGCACCTGTGCGCGCTGCCGGGTGGGCATCGACCCGTACTGCGAGAACATCGCCGAGGCGCCGGTGCCCGGCGGTGGCGGCGGTCTCGGCCTGGACGGCGGCATGGCCGAGTACATGCTGGTGCCGCACGCCCGGCACGTGGTGCCACTGCCCGAGGGGCTCGATCCGGTGCTGGCGGCGCCGCTGACCGACGCGGGCCTCACCCCGTACCACGCGATCCGCCGCTCCTGGCAGAAGCTCGGACCGACCAGCACCGCCGTGGTGATCGGCGTCGGTGGGCTCGGCCACGTCGGCGTGCAGATCCTCAAGGCCACCACCGCGGCCCGGGTGATCGCGGTGGACACCCGCGAAGAGGCGCTGAAGCTCGGCGAGGAGTGCGGCGCGGACCTCACCATGCTCTCCGGCGAGGGCACCGCCCAGGAGATCCGCCGGGCCACCGGCGGCCGGGGCGCCGACGTGGTGCTGGACTTCGTCGGGGCCAGCCCCACCCTCGCGCTCGGCGCCGCCGCCGCCCGCACTGTCGGCGACCTCACCATCGTCGGCATCGGCGGCGGCACGCTGCCGGTGAGCTACTTCGGCGTGCCGTACGAGGTGAGCATCCAGACCACGTACTGGGGCAGCCGGCCGGAGCTCATCGAGGTGCTCGAACTGGGCGCCCGGGGAATGGTGAAGCCGAAGGCCACCACCTTCCGGCTCGACGAGGCGGTCGTCGCGTACCGGAAGATGACCGACGGCACGCTGGAGGGCCGGGCCGTCGTCGTTCCGTGACCACCGCGTCCTAAAGTGATCATGTGGTCGCGGCGCTGGAGCTCTACCTGGACACCGACGCCACCCGGCGGATCCGGGTGCTCTGGGACGCGCTGGAGACCGAGGGCGTGCAGAGCATGCGGTCGCTGCTGGAGCAGCGCCACCGGCCGCACGTCTCGCTCGCCGTCGCGCCGCGCTTCGACCCGGAGCGGGTCGCGGCGGCGCTGCGCGGCACGGTGGTGGCCGCGCCGCTGCGGCTGAGCTTCCAGCACGCCGGTCAGTTCGTCGGGCGGGTGCTCTGGCTGGGCCCGACCCCCACCACCGAGCTGCTCGCGCACCACGCCGAGGTGCACGGCCGGCTGGCCGAGGCCGGCATCGGGCTGGTCGAGCACTACCAGCCGGGGCGCTGGGTGCCCCACTGCACGCTGTCGATGCGGGTGCCGAACGCGCTGATGGCCGCCGCCGTGCGCCGCTGCCTGGAGGTGCTGCCGCTGGAGGCGACCGTGGTCGGCGCGGCCCTCACCGACCACGCCCGGGGCATCTCGGTCCCGCTGCCGTAGCCGGACCGCACCCGTGGGCGAACGCCGACGATGTCGGTGGTGCCACGTACGGTCGGCGGCCGTGAGCACGATGAGCGATCCGTGGGACGTCGGCCTGCTCACCGTGCCGCCGCTGGCCGACACGTGGCACGGCGACTGGGTGGCGGCGATGCCGGGCTACCGGGGCCTGGTCGCCGCCCTGGACGCCCTGCTCATGCTCGCCGCCACCGGTGACCTCGACGCACCCGCCGTCGGCGCGCGCCTCGGCACCCTGGCCGCCGACGGCGCGTTCCGCCTCTCCCGGGTGCTGCGGCCACTGCGGGACGCGGCGGGGGCCGGCGCCGCGCTGACCGTCTGGCGTCTCCTCGCCGCGGCCCTGCCCGCGGTGCTCGCCACGTCGCCCGCGCCGCGCGGCACCCCGGACGTGCTCGGCCTAGCCGCGGAGACGGCCGGCGCGACCGGCCTGCGGATCGAGGTGCCGGGTTTGGCGGACGTGGTCGCCCGGGGCGGGTCGAGCCGCCTGGTCGGCGAGGCACGACGGCTGTCCGCGCTCCTCGACCGGTAGGTGACGGGCCGGTTCCCGGCGCGGCAGGCGGGCGGACGGCGTCCGCCGCTTGTCCGCGTCAGGGCCACGGTGGATCCTGTAGGGAATCGACAGAGACGGATCTATCGGAGGTTCGGATGCGTCGTCTCCCGCTCGCCCTACTCCTGCTCGCCGCGCTGCTGCTCGGCCTGCCGGCGCCCGCCCACGCCGCCCCCGACCACGCCGACGCCGCCCGCGCCACGGCCACGCTCGCGGCGGTCCGCACCCCCGGCACCGCCTGGGGGCTCGACCCGGCCACCGGGCGGATGACGCTGACCGTCGACGACACCGTCTCGGCCCGGGACGTGGCGGCGCTCCGGGCGACCGCCGCCCGTGCCGGGGCGCTGCTGCGCCGGGAGCCGGGCCACCTGCGCGTCCTCATCGCCGGCGGGCAGTCCGTCTACGGCGGCGGCGGACGGTGCTCGCTGGGCGCCAACGTGCGCAGCGGCACCACCGCCTACTTCGTCACCGCCGGCCACTGCACCGTCGCCGCCTCGACCTGGTACGCCGACAGCGCGCAGACCACCGTCCTCGGCACCCGGACCGGCACCAGCTTCCCCGGCAACGACTACGGTCTGGTCCGCTACACCGGCGGGATCGCCCACCCCAGCGCGGTCTACACCCACCCCGGGCTGCTCACCGTCTACGGCGCCGGCAACGCGTACATCGGCCAGGCGGTCTGCCGCAGCGGCGCCACCACGGGCGTACGCTGCGGCAGCGTCACCGGGCTCAACGCGACCGTCAACTACGCCCAGGGCACCGTGACCGGCCTGATCCGGACCAACATCTGCGCCGAGCCCGGCGACAGCGGCGGGCCCCTCTACGTGGCCGCCACCGGCACCATCCTCGGCATCCTCTCCGGAGGCAGCGGCAACTGCACCACCGGCGGCACCACCTACTACCAGCCGATCACCGAGATCCTGGCCGCGTACGGGCTGACGATTCCCTGACCGACCGGCCTTGCGCGCCGCCGGCCGCTCGGCCGCGGAGGCGCGGGTCGACTTCCGCGCACCGGACCGGCCCGACCCGAACGGCGGGTCGGGCCGGTCCGTGCGTCAGCCCTTGCGGCCGGTCGTGGCAATGCCCTCGACGAAGTGGCGCTGGGCGAGGAAGAACAGCACCAGCATCGGCACGGTCGCGATGACGCTGCCCGCGAGCACGATCTCCCACTGCTGCTCGCCGCCGTAGCCGAAGCGGTCCAGCACCACCTTCAGCCCGCGCGGCAGGGTGTACAGCTCCTCGTCGCGCAGGTAGATCAGCGGCTTCATCAGGTCCGTCCAGCTCGCCTTGAACTCGAAGACGAAAGCCACCAGCAGGGCGGGACGGATCAGCGGAAAGGCCAGCTTCCAGAACAACTGCGGGTAGCTCGCCCCGTCGACCCGGGCCGCCTCGAAGTACTCGCGGGGCAGCGAGAGCAGGAACTGCCGCAGCAGGAAGACGTAGAACGCCGAGCCGAACAGGTTGCCCGCCCACAACGGCACCTGGGTACCGGTCAGCCGCAGCTCCGACCAGATCAGGTACGTCGGGATCATGGTGACCGCGAACGGCAGCATCATCGTCGCGAGCACCAGCCCGAACAGGATGTCCCGCCCGGGGAACCGGAAGTACGCGAACCCGAACGCCACCCACGCGCTGGAGAGCGTCACCGCGACCGCCGCCGCGACGCCGACCACCAGGCTGTTGAGCAGCCAGGTGACCATCGGCACGGCCTGCCACGCCTCGGCGTAGTTCCCCGGCGCGAACGGGGTGGGCAGGAACCCGGTGGAGAAGACGTACTCACGGGGCCGCAGCGAGGCGCTGATCAGCCAGACGAAAGGCGCCGTGAACACCACGGCGGCGACGACGAGCGCGAGCACGAGCAGCACCCGCCGCCAGACCGGCCGCCCGGCGTCCTCGGCCGCCGGCCGGCGCTCGACGGCCGACGGCGCGGCGGCGGCCACGGGGGCGGCGGCCGTCCGCTCGATCGCGGCCGTCACGACCGGCCTCCCTCGGCCCGGCGCGCACGGGCCACGCCGCGCCGCCCCCGGTGCCCCGTCACGGCCGGTCTCCCTCGTAGTACACGAAGCGGTTGCTCAGCTTCACCTGCACCAGCGTGATGATCAGGATGATCGCGAAGAGCAGCCAGGCCATCGCGGAGGCGAAGCCCATGTGCAGGAACTGGAACGCCTCCTGGAACAGGTGGATGACGTAGAACGACGCGGCGTCGCTGTTGAACGAGCCCTGCGTCTGCCGGTTGCCGAAGTACATGGTGTAGACCTCGGTGAACATCTGCAGGGACGCGATGGTGTTGACGACCAGGGTGAAGAAGAGCGCACCGGAGATCATCGGCAGCGTCACGTGCCGGAACCGGGCCCAGCCGCCGGCGCCGTCGATGCTCGCCGCCTCGTACAGGTCGCGCGGCACGTTCTGCAGGGCGGCCAGGTAGATGACCACTGTGGAGCCGAGGCTCCACAGGCTCATCAGGACGATGCCGGGCATCACCCAGTCGGGGTCGGTGGTCCAGCTCGGACCCTCGATCCCGACCAGGGCGAGGCCACGGTTGATCAGGCCGTCCTGGGTGTTGAGCAGGAGCAGGAACAGGATGCCGACCGCCACCGCCGGGGTCATCACCGGCAGGTAGAAGACGGTACGGAAGAAGCCCTGCAACCGTCCCACCCGCTTGAGCAGCAGCGCCAGCCCCAGCGAGATGGCCATCACCAGCGGCACGTGCAGGGCCGTGTAGTAGACGGTGTTGCCCAGGCTGCGGGCCACCATCGGGTCGGCCATCAGCTCCCGGTAGTTGTCCAGGCCGGTGTACCGGGGCGCGTTGATCACGTCGTACTCGGTGAGGCTGAGCCAGGCGCTGGCGATCATCGGCCCGGCGTTGAAGACCAGGAACCCGACGATCCAGGGCGCCAGGAAGACGTACGCCCACCGCGCCTCCCGCCGGGCCAGCGGCGTACGACGCCGCCGGCCGGCGGGGGCGGGGACGGTGGTGGTGGCCATCCCCGGGCCTACTTCGACGCCTTGTCCAGCGCGGCGGTCGCCTCCTGCTGGGCGCGGGCCAGCGCCTGCGCCGGCTGCGCCTGGCCGGAGAGCACCCGGTTGACGGCGTCCGTCCAGGCCTTGTCGAACTCGGCGCCGGCGGGCGAGGCGGGCATGGCGAACGCGCTGTCCTGCACCGAGCGGATGGTGGCCACCGCGTCGTCGAACCGCTTGTTGCCGGTGGGCTGGTACAGCTCGTCGAAGATCCGCTTGTCGGCGGCGACGTTGCCCGTGTAAACGCCGGTGAACGGCTGGCCCGCGGCCTTGCGCGCGTCGGCGCGGGCCTTGGCCGCGGCGACCCAGGTGTCGGTGGCGGTCACCGTCTTGGCGAAGGCGCACGCCGCGTCCGGGTTCCTGGCTCCCTTGGGGACCACCCAGGCCTGCCCGGAGGACAGGGTGACCGGCTTGCCCTGCCGATCGACGAAGGGCCTGACCACCAGCTCGGCCTTCGGGCTGTTCTTGGCGGCCTGGTTGAGGAACCACTCCTCCATCGGCCACGCGACGATCTGGTTCTTGGCCAGGGGGTTCTGCGCGCCGAAGAAGTCGAAGGTGTCCCGGAAGGACTTGAACTTCCCCCAGCCACCCTGGTCCTGGATCAGCTTGACGCCGGCGGTGAGGGCCTCGACCACCCTGGGGTCGTCGAGGTTCGCCTTCGTCCCGTCGGCGGAGAGCAGGTCGGCCCCGTTGGCCTTGGCCCACATGGGCAGGAACTCGGGGATCTTCGGGTCGATGCCGATGCGGGAGAGCCGGCCCCCGGAGACGGTGGCCAGCTTGGCGTTGAGCGCCGGCAGCCCCGCCCAGTTCGCGAGGTCGACGTCGTCGGGGGTCAGGCCCGCCTGCCTGAGCAGCGCCTCGTTGAGGTAGACCACCCGGACGCTGGAGAACTCGGGGATGCCGTAGACGGTGCCGTCGAGGGTGACCTGTTCCCTGGCGGCGGGCCGGTACTGCCCCATGTCGATGTCCTGCTTCTCGACGCAGTCCGTCAGCGGTTGGATGGAGCCGCGCTCGGCGTAGGTGCCGATCAGCTTGCGGTCCATGTAGACCAGGTCGGGCGGGTTGCCGGAGGCGACCGCGGAGAGGAACTGCTGCTCGTCGAAGGCTCCCTCGGTGATCTTCAGGTCGACGTTCGGGTGGCCGCGCGTGAACGCGTCCACGCGCGTCTTGGCGATCTCGTCGGACAGGCCGAAGCCCATCGTGCTCAGGGCACCCTTGGTGGCCGTGCCACCGCCACCGCCCCCGTCGCCACCGCCGACGCCTCCGCAGCCGCTCAGCGCCAGGGCGAACATCCCGACGAGCGCAGCCGCCCGCACCATCCGTGTCATGACAGTTCCTCCCGAGAGCCGGCGGGCGGCAGTGCCCGTGCCAGCGCACCTTCTCCGATCCTCGGGATCTTCAAACGTCACCGGAGGAACTGGCGTCCGTGGGAGGGCCGGCGCCGCCCGCCGGCACGGCCGCCGGTCTGGTCAGGAGGACTGCGGGGTGAGCAGGTAGTCGTCGGCCTCCTGGCTCCACCGCAGGTCGACGATGCCGCTGGTGGCTGCCGCCTTGCAGAACTGGAGGAAGCTGCGGTAGCCGAGCTTCTTCTCGCTGAAGTCGGGCCGCGCCCGGCGGAGCTGGTTCTTCAGGCCGGACAGCGCCACCGCCCCCTCGTCGCCGGCCAGGTCGGACACCACCGAGCGGAGCAGCCCGAACGCCACCTCCCGGTCCCCGTGCTCGGGCAGGGACACCTCGGGGTCGCCCTTGGCGGGGCCCTCCCCCAGCTCGACGACGTTGTGCTGGGCGAGGTGTCGCAGCAGCTCGCCGAAGGTGCGGAACCCGTAGTCGGACTCGCTGAACGTCGGGTCCTTCCTGAGCAGGGTCCGCTTCAGCGTCGAGGCGGTCACCTCGCCGCTGGAGCTGCCCTGCAGGCCGGCCACGGTCTGCGCCACCAGCACGGCGAGCGTGTCGACGTCGCGGGCGGCCTCCTCGCCCACCGGCTGCGGCTCGGGCTCCCGCTCCGGCTCGGCCTGCTGCGCCTCCGGGCCGGGCAGCCGCGCCGGGCGGGCTCGCCGGCCCCGCGCCGGGGGAACGTCGACGCCCTCCAGGCGGTCGTAGTAGAGGAACTCGTCGCACGCGGGCGGCAGCAGCGCCGAGGTCGACTTCTCCACGCCGACCCCGATGACGCGCTTGTTCAGCTCGCGCAGCTTGTGTACGAGGGGGGTGAAGTCGCTGTCGCCGGTGCAGATCACGAACGTCGAGATGTAGCCGCGCTCGAAGGCCAGCTCCACCGCGTCGACGGCCATCTTGATGTCGGCGGCGTTCTTGCGGGAGGCGCCCATGCGCTGGGGTATCTCGATGAGTTCGACGTGGGAGCGGGTGAGCATCCGGCGGTCCTCGTCGAAGTACGACCAGTCGGCGTACGCCCGGCGCACCACCACCCGACCGCGCTCGGCGAGGGCGTCGGCGATGGGGCGGAGGTCGAAGGCCGCCCCGCCGAGGTGGTCGCGCGCCCCCAGCGCGAGGTTCTCGTAGTCGAGGAACAGGGCGATGCGGTCCTCTTGATCCACGCGAACCACCCTACGCCGCCGACGCTCCGACGGCCGGCGACGTGGCGGACCGCGCCGCCGCGAATCTCCTGCCGGCCGGGCGGTGGGCCGCTGGTCGGCGGGGCGCTTCCCTCAGTTGCCCAGTCGCTGGCGCGCGAGGAACGTGGGCACGACCATCCGCCAGGCATCCGTCACCAGCTCCGCCATGTGGTCCCGGTCGAGCCGGTCAAGGCGACAGCACACCCAGTTGAAGCGCAGGTCGGCCGCGTCGGGCAGGAAGAACAGGTCCGGGTCGCCGGCGACGAGCCCGGCGCGTTCCTCCTTCGGGTACGCGAACCCCATCGTCGTCTCGTCCCGGGAGAACGCGACGTAGACGAGGGCGCCGACGCGGAACTTCACGCGGTCCCGGACGAGGTGCTCGGTGGTCCGTGGCAGGGTCAGTGCCAGTGCGCGGACGTCGGCGACGGTGACCATGCCCCGACGGTAGTGGCCCGCCGGGCCGAGGAGGGTCGCGCCGCCGGCGGCTCGCGCCCGAAATGTTGCGCTCCCGCTCTCCCGGCGTTCACGCCCGCACCGATAGCATCGCTGTCCATGAATACGAAGAGCAGTACCCGCTCGCGGCCCAGAAGGCTCGCGACGGCGTTCGCGCTGGCCGCCGTGCTGGTGGCGCCCGTGGTGGTGACGACGGCGGTGGCCTCGGCCGCCACCACCCTGACCGTGTCCCAGGCGCTCGCCACCCAGGACGGCCGGACGGCGACCGTGACCGGCTACGTGATCGGTCAACCGACCAGCAACACGACCGTGCTGCGGTCGGGTTTCACGTCCGACACCGCGATCGCGATCGCCGACACGGCGGCCGAGACCAGCGCGAGCAGGATGCTCTACGTCCAGGTCACCGCCGCGTACCGGAGCACCTTCGGGCTGCTCACCAACCCGGGCCTGCGGGGCCAGCGCGTCACCGCCACCGGCACGCTGACCGCCTACTTCAGCCACGGCGGCCTGAAGAACCCGACGGCGATGACCCTCGACGGCGGTGGCGGCACGCCGTCGCCGACCCAGTCGCCGACGCCGGGCCCGACCCCGACCTCGCCCGGCGGCGGGTACGACTCCACCTACTACGCCAGCGCGATCGGCAAGACCGGCCCGGCGCTGCGCAGCTCGCTGCACTCGATCATCAAGGTGCACACCAAGCTCTCCTACGACCAGGTGTGGGAGGCCCTGCGGGACACCGACCAGGACCCGGCGAACACCAACAACGTGATCCTGCTCTACACCGGCCGGTCGCAGAGCAAGACCAGCAACGGCGGCGGTGTCGACGACTGGAACCGCGAGCACGTCTGGGCCAAGTCGCACGGCGACTTCGGCACCGCGACCGGCCCCGGGACCGACGTCCACCACCTGCGGCCGACCGACGTCTCGGTCAACTCCACCCGGGGCAACAAGGACTTCGACAACGGCGGCAGCCCCGTCGCCGAGGCGCCCGGCTGCTACACCGACGCCGACTCGTGGGAGCCGCGCAACGCGGTGAAGGGCGACGTGGCCCGCATGATCATGTACATGGCGATCCGGTACGAGGGCACCGACGGCTGGCCCAACCTGGAGATGAACCAGTCGGTCAACAACGGCACCGCCCCGTACCACGGCCGGATGTCGGTGCTGCTGCAGTGGAACCAGCTCGACCCGCCGGACGCCTTCGAGAAGCGCCGCAACCAGCGGATCTACGAGCGCTGGCAGGGCAACCGGAACCCGTTCGTCGACCATCCGGAGTGGGCGACGGCCATCTGGGGCTGACCCGCCGTACCGACACCGCGGCCGGTCCCCTACCCGGGGGGCCGGCCGCCCGTGCGTTCGCCGTGGTGGTGGCGTGCCGGGCCGTGGCCGTCCTCCCGGTCGATGCGCAGCTCCCGTTCCAGCTCGGCGATGACCGCCCGCAGGTCGTCCAGCCGCTGGGTCAGTGCGATCCGGTCCACCTCGTCCGGCACGCCGTCGCCGTCCTCGTCGTAGTCGGGCGACAACCGTTCGGTCATCTCCAGCCGACGGGCCTCCTCCATCGAGTTCACGATGACGGCGATCAGGATGTTCAGCAGCAGGTTCACCGTGATCATCACGTAGCTGACGTAGTAGAGCAGCGTCCACGGCGACACCGCCATGCCCTGCGCGATGAGGTCCGGCAGGGTCTCCAGCGACAACAGCACGAACAGGGTCAGCAGGGAACGACCGATGTCGCCGTACTGCTCCGGATAGCGCTCCCCGAAGATCAGCCAGCCGGCCATGCCGTAGACGTAGAGGGTCACGGCGGCCAGCGCGAGGAAGCCGGCCACGCCGGGGATGCTGCGCCACAGCGCCGCCACGATCGTGCGCAGCCCCGGCGAGAACCGCACCAGCCGCAGCACCCGGGCGACCCGCACGAAGCGCAGCAGCGCCGAGTCGCCGTGCAGGCCGGGGATGAAGATCGCCGCCGTCACCAGGAAGTCGAAGACGTTCCAGCCGTGCCGGAAGAAGTCCTGCGGCCGGCGGCCGTACGCCAGCACCCGGATGGCGATCTCGACGACGAAGACCAGCCGGAACAGCCACTCGCACCAGCGCAGGGCCCGTCCCGCGGCACCGAGGTCCGGGTACGTCTCGACGCCGAGCACCACCCCGTTCGCCATGATGACCACGACGATGAGCACGTCGAACGGCCGCGACCGGGCGATCCGGGCGCACCGTTCCGCCACGCCCGGCAGGCCCCCGGGCGCAGCCGTCGACCCGCCACCCCGCTGGGTGGGCACGGACGGGCGGCTCACCGCCGCCACACCCCCGTGCCGCTCCGTGCGGCCACGGACTGGTCGTCGGGCAGGAGCGGGGTACGCATGCGAACAGCCTAGAGGCGCGCCGGGGACGGGGTTTCGCGCCGCGTTCAGGCGCTCGCGTAGCAGCGCAACCCGTCGACGTCGGCCCGGGTCAGGCGCCCCTGCGCGACCAGCAGCTCGAGGTGCGCCGCCGTCTCGGTGACGGCGAGCATGCGGTTGAAGACGTCCAGGTCGCCCAGCTCGCGTTCCCGCCTGGTCCAGCGCAGCCGCGCCGCGACCTCGTACGCCGACTGCGCGCCCCGGGCGACGGCGACCTCCGTCTCGTCGAGCCGCGCCCCGTGGTGCGCGACCAACTCGTCGACACGTGCGTGCACGCTCGGGGTCACCGGCCCGTGCGCCGGGAGCAGCCGCGCGTCGGGCCGCTGCCGCACCAGCGCGAGCGAGCCGAGGAAGTCGCCGAGGGGATTCGCGGAGAGCACGGGCTCGAACCCGATCGACGGCGTGATGGTGGGCAGCACGTGGTCGCCGGCGAACAGCAGCCGCGACCCGGTGTCGTGGAAGACGACGTGGCCGCGGGTGTGCCCCGGGGTCTCGACGACGTGCAGGGTGCGGTCGCCGTGCCTGACCTCGTCTCCGTCGCGGAACCAGTCGTCCGGCAACTCCCAGTCCTCTTCGGGGGCGCGCCCCCGGGTGATCCTCGCCAGGGTGTCGGCCAGCTCGCCCGCGCCGAGCAGCCGTAGGCGGTCGAGCTGCTCGGCGAGCGGGTCCCGCTCCGGCGACATGGTGACCTCGAGGCTCGGGCGCTCGCCGGCGCCGAGGCTCACGCGCGTGCCGAACTCGCGGCGCAGGTGCACGGCCTGCGTGTAGTGGTCGCGGTGCATGTGCGTCACGAGGAAGCGGCGGACGTCCTTGACCGTCGAGTCCAGCTCCTCCAGCGCCGCGTCGAGGGTGGCCCGCGCCCCGGCGACCGCCCACCCCGAGTCGACCAGCACCAGACCGTCGTCGTGGCGCAGGACGTACACGTTCACCGCCCGCAGGCCGTCATCGGGCAGCGGCAGCGGCACGCGCCAGACCCCGGGGGCGACCTCGAACGCGCCGGGCGTGGTCCAGTCGTCGGGGCTGCCGTCGTCCAAGGTCATGGCCCCGACCATAGTTCCCGTCCGGGCCGGTCCGGGCGGCGCGGCCGGTGGCCTCCGTCACGCCGACGCCCGACGCGCTCGGCGCCGGGAGCCGGGGCGGCGGGTGCGCCGGTGGGCGTCAGCGCGGCCGGGCGTACGCCAACGGCAGCGGAGTCGGCTGACCCGCCCAGGCGCCGGTCAGCGTGGCGCCCTCGGGCCGGCTCCCGCCGTCGAGGCGACGCACGACGACCAGGTCGACGGCATCCGTGACGATGAGCGTCGGGTCGTCCGGCACCACCTCACGCAGCGCGCCCACCGTCGGGGCGTCGGCACCGGGAGTGCCGCCACCGGTGATCGTCATGCTGGGCTCACGGCGTTCCAGCCGGCCGTCGATCTCGATGAACTCCTCCGCCTGACCGGTGCCGGCGAGCACGGCGCCCGCCAGCGCCGCGGCGTAGACGGGGTCGCCGCAGGCGTCGTACACCCAGCGGCGGCCGAGCACCGAGTGCTCCGTGGTGCCGACCAGCCACTCGTCGCCGCCGTCCAGGGGAGCGCCCCGGTACGTGAGCGGGACCTGGTGGACCGGCCCGTCCCCGGCCCGGACGAGCATCGTCTCGATGCCGACCTCGCCGGCCGGGTCGTCGAACCGGTAGGCCGCCACGCGGACGACGTCGGCGTCGTCGGGCCCCTGGTACCACGGCCGGCCGGGCAGCCACGCCGCCAGGAGTTCCAGTTTCGACGGGTGCAGTTCCGCCCGGTGCAGCAGCGCCATACGCCGAATCGTAGAGGCATCCTCGCGACCCGCGCTCACCGCCGCCGGGACGTCTGCGCTCCCCGGGACGTCTCCGCTCCCCGGGCCGACCGGCGAGACAGAGGCCGGACCGCGCCACCCGCCCGGCCTTGTGCGGAGTCGAAGCCGCCGGTCCCGGGCGGTCGACAACCGGTGCGCTGGGCCTCGCGGTGCCCGGTGCCCCACCCGGTGGGGCAGGTCGACGGTGGTCGGAGCGGGCGGTGCCGGCGGCGTGGCTGTCGCCCCGCCGGGACGGGGCGGACCGAGGCCCGGCCCGGCTACCCCTCGACCGTGACGTCGACCGGGCCGACGCGCAGGACACCGTCGTTCAGGGGCGTGCAGCGGACGCCGCCCCTGCCGCGCAGCGCCTTCCACGCGCCGGGCCCGACGGTGACGTCCATCCAGGCGCAGGGGTGCGCCGGCCGGTTGACCCGCAGCCTGACCGGGCCCTCCCCCGAGTCCAGGGTCAACACCGACCCGACCAGCTCGTCCACGGCGATGCCGGCGGTGAGGACGTTCCGCCGGACCTGCACCAGGTCGGCACCGGGCGGCAACGATTCCTGCGCGATCACGGTGACGCTCGCCTCCCGGTGCGCTGGCTTGCCGAAGTACCGGTCGCCGACGATGCCCAGGCCCGCCCGGATCCGGACCTCCTCGACCAGCTCGCCGGGCGGCGCCGGCGCCGGGCCGTCCGCGGGCCGGCCCACGTAGCGGTGCACCGGCGAGGCCAGCAACTGGACGATCCGCGGCATGACCGGAGTCTACGAGCGGTCACGCCACGTCGGCGGCCGGGCACGCAGGGCCCGGACGGGCCAGTCGAGCACCGGCGCCACGCTGCTGGCCGCAGGGCAACATCAGGTGCGGTGGCCCTGAGCGTCGCTCGCCTCCGTTGCGGGTGGGACCGGCTCCTGCCGCCGGGCGCGGCGTCCCAGCGCGACCGGCTCCCGGTCCGGGGGGCCGTCACCCGTGGTCGTACACCGTCACGGCGATGTCGCGCGCGCAGAGGGTGCGCTCGATGACGGGTTCCATCCGGTTCCAGGTGCCGCCGGCGAGGCCGCAACCGATCCGGGGCATGTGCACCGACGCCCCCAACGCCTGCGCCTGGTCGGCGAGCGACGTCAGGCAGCGTTCGACGGCGTCGTAGCGGATGGGCGGGCCGCCGCTGCCGGTCCTGATGCCGCGCTGGCCGACCATGTTCGCCACCCACACGTCCGGCGTGACCCGCACCAGGCGGGTCGCGCCGAGGGCGAAGTCGTTGCCCGCGCGGTGCCGGTGCCAGTCGCGGTAGTCGCGTTCGGGCTGGGGCCAGCGACGGGAGATCGCCACCACGAAGCCCTTGCCCCAGCCGCCGAGGTCGTTGCAGATGTGCGCGATCACCTTCGGGCCCTTGGCCTGGGGGCTGGTCGCATCACCCTTGATGATCCTCAACGGGGTCACGCCGGCCAGCATGCCAGCCGCGTACGACGTTCCGGCAGCGAATTGCCGCACCGGCGCAGCGGCTACCGCTGCCCGGGGGCGCAGTTGTTGCTCGTACGCCTGACGGTGTATTCGGTGTCGTCGTGGGTGATGCCGGAGGGCGCGCCGTCGAAGTGGCTCTCGACCTTCTCCCAGCCCCGGCGCTGCTCGTAGTGCAGGTGCGGCGCACCCGAGTTGCCGGTGCTGCCGATCCGCCCGATCTGCTCGCCCTGGGCGACCCGCTGACCGGCCCGCACCAGGGGCGGTTCGAGCAGGTGCAGGTACTGCGTCTCCCACCTGCCGCCGTGGTCGATCTTCACCCAGTAACCGCCGCCGCGACCGCGCGGGCCGTTCGGGTTGTCGGGGGTGCGACCGCCCAGCGACCCGTTGATCCCGGCCACCGTGACCGTGCCGGCGTAGGACGCGAGCACGGGCCGCCCCCACGCCTCGCCCTCAATCGGGAACAGGTCGACGTCGTAGTCGTCGTGGCCGGGGTAGGTGCCGAGCTGCCAGGTCTCGCCGCAGGCGACGGGGAGCTGGAAGAGCGGGCGCGGACCGGGCGGCCGCAGCAACGGCACGACGACCACGGCGAGGACGACGACGGCGGCGACGGCAGCGACCGCGCCGAGCAGGATGGCCCGGCGGGCGGTGCGGCTCCGGACGCGGCGGCGGCTGCCCTTGCGGCTGCGGCTGCGGGGACTGGTCGGGTGGCCGGTGGTCACCGTCCAGAGCATGGCAGACGGCGGCAAGGCGTCGACGCCGAGTCCGGCCGGATCAGCGGGGCCGGTAGTGAGGGGCTTGACCTGGCGGAGGACGAGGGCGGTGTCCCCGCCCTCGGCGTGGCGACGACTTTTCCGGCCGCCGGCCGTCTATTCAGTGACCACTGCGAAAGGAGCCCTCATGGCCAAGCTGCTGTACTCGGCGACGGCGTCGCTCGACGGCTACATCGCCGGCCCGGGTGGCGACATGTCCTGGCTGACCGCGCACCTTGCCGGCGGGAACCCGACGGCGGAGCGCCTGCTGGCCGACGTCGGCGCGATCCTGGCCGGCAACTGCACCTTCGGCGGCGACGACCCGAACCGCGGCACCGACAGCGAGGGCGCGTTCGGCGGCCGGTACCACGGGCCGGTGTTCGTGCTCACCCACCGGCCGCCGGCCGCACCACACCCGGGTGTCACGTTCGTCGGTGACCTGCACAGCGCCGTCGCGCAGGCCAAGGAGGCCGCCGGCGACAAGTACGTGAACATCCTCGGCGCGAACGTCGCCAAGCAGTGCATCGAGGCCGGGCTGCTCGACGAGGTCCTGATGTTCTTCGCCCCGGTGCTGCTCGGCGACGGGGTACGCATGTTCGACCACCCCGGCGGCGCCGAGGTGCGGTTGGCGCCGATTCCCGGCGAGACCGCGCACTGGTACAGCGTCGTCCACTGAGCGGTGGTGCGGCCCCTACAGCCACGCGCCGTGTCCCTGGATCGGGCAACGGTCACCGGATGTTCACGGATATCGATCTGGACGATCACTTTCAACTCTGTCTATATGAGTGCAACGACCACCTGCTCTCACCCGGACGGAGCACCATGACACGCACCCTGCGCGCAACGGCCGTCAGCCTCGCCGCGATCCTGGCCGCCACCCTCGGCCTCACCCAGCCTGCCTGGGCCGCCAGCTACTCCGCCTCCCTCACCACCGCCGTCGCCGATCTCCCCGTCGCCACCGAGGTACGCACCGGCTACAGCCGCGACCTGTTCCGCCACTGGGTCGACGCCGACGGGGACGGCTGCCACACCCGCAACGAGGTCCTCATCGCCGAGGCCACCACCAAGCCGAGCATCAGCGGCACCTGCACCCTGTCCGGTGGCCGCTGGTACTCCTACTACGACGACGCCTACTGGACCCTCACCAGCGACCTCGACATCGACCACATGGTCGCCCTCGCCGAAGCCTGGGACTCCGGAGCCCGCAACTGGACGAGCAGCCGCCGCCAGGCCTTCGCCAACGACCTGGGCGACAGCCGGGCCCTGGTCGCCGTCACCGACAACGTCAACCAGGCCAAGGGGGACCAGGACCCCGCCACCTGGATGCCGCCCTACCCCTCCGCCCGCTGCCGCTACATCAACGAGTGGGTCGCAATGAAGATCCGCTGGCGGCTCACCGTCGACAGCGCCGAGAAGAGCGCCCTGACCGCCTGGGCCGACAACTGCCCCGACGTCACCATCTCCGTCACCTACGCCTACTGACAGCGCGACCCACCCGGCCGGTCCGCCATTCTCCGGGCCGGCCGGCCGGACACCACTGCGGGTCGCCGGCCGTTGGCGTACGGACGGTGGCGATGGCTCAGCAGGCGGTGCGCACGATCTCCCACGCCGCACGGGCGCGCTTCTCGTCGTACGGCCGGCCCAGGGCACGCGCGAACTCGACGGTCCGGTCCAGCAGCGCCAGCGCCTCGTCGTAGCGACCCGCCGCGCGGCACGTCTCGGCGTAGGTGTGCAGGAAGTCGATCTCCAGCTGTACCTCGGCCAGCGGCTCCAGCAGCTCGAAGGCCCGCCGGTGGTGTTCGAGCGCCTTCTCGGGTGAACCCATGACCCGCAGCGCGACACCGAGATAGTTGTGGCACCACGCCTGGTTGTGCTGAAGATTGTTCTGCTCGGAGAGCCGCAACGCGTCGTGCAGCGTGCGCAGCGACTCCGTCGGGTCGTCGGGTGCCAGTGCGACACCGAGGGTGACCAGCCCGGTGATCTGTGCGGGCCCGTCCGCCAGGGCGACGGATGCCCGGGCGAGTTCGACGGCTTCACGGTGCCGCCCGAGGTGAAGGGTCACCCATCCGTCGAAGGCCAACGCCTGGGATTGCCCGGCACGGCGCCCGATCTTCTCGAACAGCTCGCGTGCCCGCCGGAAGTGCGCCTGTGCCGCTTCGAGTTCACCGAGATCCCGGCGCACGAGGCCGGTACGCAGCGCCAGGGCAGCCGCGATGTCGTCGTCCGGCCCTGACCGCTCCGCCAGCTCATAGGCGGAGAGCGCCTCGGTGAGGCGGCCGGCGGCGGCGCAGGCGTAGCCGAGGTCCGCGAGCAGCGAAGCCCGCTGCTGGTCGCGGCCGAGACGTGCCGCGGCGGCTGCGGCCGCTTCGAGCAGGCGCGCCTGGTCGTCGGTTCCGCGGTGCCGGAAGAACCACACCCGCATGGCCTGCGGCAGTTCGGCCACCACCTCGTCCACGCCGAGCCGCACGGCGGCGTCGAAGCAGGCCACCAGGTTGACGTACTCGAGGTCGAACCAGGCCATGGCCTTCGCCGGATCTCCCGGCGAAGGTTCCTTGCGGTACGGGGAGGGCAGGGTCTGATCGTGGGCGACCGCCTGCGCCAGATAGTGCCTGAGGACCCGGCGCAGGGCGGCGTCGGCCTGTGGCTCCTCCTCGGCGGCGATGTCCGCCGCGTACTGCCGGATCAGGTCGTGCATCCGGTACCGGCCGGGCGCAGGCTCCTGGACCAGGTGGGCGTCGACCAACTCCTCCAGCGCCGCGCCGATCCGGGCGGGCGGCATGTCGGTGAGCGCGCCCACCACCGCCGCGTCGAAGTCGGCGCCCGGCAGGACGCCCAGCAGCCGGAACACGCGGCGCTGGACGGCGTCGAGCTGCCGGAGTGACATGCCGAACACGGAGTCGAAGCGGTTGGCGGTGTCGCGCAGCCGCTCGGCCAGCACCGCCACGGTCCAGCCCGGGCGGTGGCGAAGCCGGGCGCCCGCCATCCGTAGCGCCAGGGGGAGCCCGCCGCACTGCCGCAGCACCTGGCTGACCGCTTCCTCTTCGGCGAGCGCGAGCCCGGCCGCCCGGCCGAACAGGTGCGCCGCGTCGTCGTTGGTCAGCGGCTCCAGGGACACCGGCGGCACCCCGTCCAGGCTGACCAGCCGGTGGCGGCTGGTGACCAGGACCGCGGACTTCCCCGCGCCGGGCAGCAGCGGGCGCACCTGCTCCGCGTCGACCGCGTTGTCGAGCACGACGAGAGCCCGCCGGCGGGACAACTCCGACCGCCAGAGCGCCGCGCGTTCGGTGGCGCCGGCCGGGAGGTGCGTCACGTCCAACGCGCCCAGGAGCCGGCCCAGCGCGGCCTGCGGCTCCAGCGGCTCCTGGCCGGGGGTGAAGCCGTGCAGGTCGAGGTAGAGCCCGCCGTCCGGATACGTGGGGGCGAGCCGATGGGCCACATGCACGGCCAGGCTGGTCTTGCCCACGCCCGCCATGCCGTCGATCGCGACCGCGCCGGTGGTGTGCAGCAGCTCTTCGACCAGGGCGGACTCCGCTTCCCGGCCGGTGAAGTCGAACAGGTCGGCCGGCAGATCGTTGCGGCGCGGGGCGGGCGCCGCGCCGGCCCTGGCCGCCTCGGCCCACACCGCGCGCAGTGGCCGGGGGTCGCGGCCCACCGCCCGGCACAGCGCGACGACGGCCTCCCACGGCGGCACGAGCTGACCGGTCAGGTACCGCGACAGCGACGAGCTGCTCAGACCAGCCTGGCGGGCGAGCGCGCGCAGGCTGAGCCCGCTCAGCTCCTTGAGCCGGGCGAGCTGAGCCACCAGTCGCTCCTGGGGGCTGGACACGCGCAACACCGTACCGTCCCGGACCACGGACCCGGATCGGCGACGCGTTTGCGCTGCTGGACCACGTTCTCCGTGTCCCACGGTGTCCCACGGACCGCGCCGGCCCCGGCGCGCCGATGGTCGGATGACTCCTGTCAGAGACACCCACGACGAAGGAGAAGCGATGTCGACCGAGCGCATGCCGAACCCGGCGGTTCTGATCCCCGAGGCGATGGAGGCCCTGATGGCGGTCAACAGAGCCGTCGCGGGCGCCGGGGTCGACGGCAGGCTGCTGGCGCTGAGCCACCTGCGGGCCAGCCAGATCAACGGCTGCGGCCCGTGTGTGGCCGGGGGCGTCCACCAGGCCCGCCAGCACGGCGCGAGCGCAGACCAGGTGCACGCCGTCGCCGCGTGGCGGGAGACGCCCTGGTTCAGCGACGAGGAGCGCGCCGCGCTGGCCCTGACCGAGGCGGTGACCCGGCTCGCCGACCAGCCGGACCCGGTGCCGGACCGGGTGTGGGACGTGGCCGCCACGCACTTCGACCAGAAGGAGTTGGCCGCGCTGCTGCTCAACATCGCGATCACCAACGCCTTCAACCGGCTCAACGTGCCGACCCGCCAGCAGGCCGGCACGTGGTGACGTTGTTGCTGATCAAGGCCGAAGAGACCGGTCAACGCTGAACAAACCGGTGGAAGTCGGCCCCGGAGAGGGCTCCACCGACCAGTACCGCCCGAAGCCCACACGGCACAGAGAGGACGTTGTCATGTCGAGCACGACGAAGACCACCACCGCGAACGGCGAGAAGTACGACGGTTTCACCGACGAGGAGCGCGGCGCGATGAAGGAGCGCGCCAAGGAGCTGAAGAGGGGCGCTCGGCGGGGCGCCAAGGCCGACACGGAAAGCGAGGTGCTCGCGAAGATCGCCGAGATGTCGGAGTCCGACCGCGTGATCGCCGAGCGCCTGCACACCCTGATCAAGGCCAACGCGCCCGTCCTCACATCCAAGCTGTGGTACGGGATGCCCGCGTACGCCCGCGACGGCAAGGTGGTCTGCTTCTTCCAGAGCGCGGCGAAGTTCAAGACGCGGTACGCGGTGCTCGGCTTCAGTGACGAGGCGAACCTCGACGAGGGCGCCATGTGGCCGACCTATTTCGCGCTGACCGAGCTGACCGCCGACGTCGAGGCCAGGATCGGTGCACTCGTGAAGCAGGCGGTGAGCTGAGAAGCGGGCGCTTCAGACGCGCCGAGGCCGTCGCCGGCACCCGACCGCACGCCGCCTGTTCCGGTCACAGCGTGCGCGGTCATCGGTGCCGGCGACGCCACGTCGTCTCCTCGGCCTCCAGTTCCCGCTGTTCGGCAAGCCTGGATGTGCGTACGCGCCGACGGAGCTGCCTGGTGCGGATGCTCTGCGCGACGATCAGGGCGGTGGCGACCAGCACCAGGAGGGTCAGTGCGGCGATGGCGGACAGCCGGTCAGCCACCGGAATCAGCGCCGTCAGGAGCACGATCCTGGCCACCTGGAACCAGTCGGACCGGCGGACGGCGCGGCGCTCGAAGCCCTGCACCCCCAGGAGGTAGAGGATGACTCCGCCGTACAGGACGTAGACCTCGGCTCCGCTGAGCGCATCCTCGAAACTGGGCACCGTGGGCTCGGCGATGTTGGTGAGGACCCGCTTGAGCCCGAGGGCGAACAGAATGATCCCGGCGATCATCGGCAGGTGCAGGTAGGTGTAGGCGTCCCGCGCGAGCGCGGCCCGCGTACGGCCCCGGGCGCTGTGCAGCATGTGTTCGGCGGCGATGGCGCGGACGTCGAAGTAGACCCACCAGAGCGCCGAGATCAGGACGATGCCGAGCGCGGAGGCGAGAATGATGGGCCAGGTGGGCGGCCATCCCACCGCGAGGTTGGAGGCTGTCCCGAGGGAGATGACCGACTCGCCGAGCGCGATCAGGACGATCTGGGCATGACGTTCCGCCCAGTGCCCGGCCGAGACGATGGTCAGGTCCTCGGTCCGGACGACCGCGCTGACGGTGTACTCGACGGCGATGGCCAGCAGCCACAGGCCGGCCCGGGCGCCGAACTCGGCGGTGCCGGTGAAGAGCCGCTGCGGCACGAGTGCGGCGACGAGCAGCAGCGCCGTGCTGATCAGCGCCGGCGCGACGAGCCCCGACCACCGGCGGCGCAACTGCCGGTCGCCACGCACGGCGTGCCAGAGAGCCAGCACCTGGAGCGCCCGTAGCAGGAAATAGCACGTGGCGAAGACCAGGTCTCCCGGCAGCCCGTGCGGCGCGTCCGAGAAGGCGTCCGGGATCGTCACCGCCAGCACGAAGACGACGATCATGGTCGCGAACCCGACCAGGGGCATGACACCCTGGTCGACGCGTACGACGTTGCCCAGCGCGACGAAGGTGGTCCAGGCGAACCAGAGCAGGGCCAGGATCAGAAGGCTCTTCACCAACGCGGTCGGGGTGAGGTATTTGGCGTTCGTCGCCGTCACGTTGAGAAAGGCGAAGACGAAAACCAGGTCGTAGAAGAGCTCCAGCGGGGTCACCTTGCTCCCCGGCGCGGCCGGCTCCAGTCGCCGCCTTCCTGAACGCTCCCCGTCCCTGCTCATCCTTGCGAGTCTTGCAGCCGAGCCGGGGACGAGCTGCGGTTATGCCGGGTCGGCACCGCTGCTGTACGACAGCAGAAGGCCACTCCCGTTTCCGGGAAGTGGCCGTCGACCTGTGTGGGCGTTACTCGGATCGATCCAGTGACCTCTTCCGGTGTGAACTCTCGGCAAGACGGTCGGAGCGGGCTTCATACGAGTTCATCCGGCCTGCTGAAACTCGTCTCGTGCCGGTTCGGCTGGCACGGTTGCTGTACTTCGCTGCTGCACTGCTGGCATCAGACGAGGCGCTGGATGCGCACCGTGGGCTGCTCGTTCCTCAGGTGGCCCTGCTTGTGCTGGCGGCCCTGCTCGTCCCAGACCTCCTGGTCGTAGTCCGGGTCCGGCGGGATCCACCTGTGGGAGCCGTCGCTGTAGTGGAACTTCTCGTCGCCGCGACGAAGGATGCTCACCGCAGCCAGCCGAGGAAGCGCCGGTGCAGGGTGCCGGCGGGCGCCCATGTCAGATCCTCCGCCGCGCGGACGAATTGCGACCCCATATAGAGCGCCAGCGACATCGGCGCGTCCGCGAACTCCGCTTGCAACTCCGTTCGGCGGGTCCGGCACGGCCAGGGCGCGCCGCACCCGCCGCAGCTCCAGATCGGCAACACCGGCCCGTGCGTCGTCATGCCTGAATTCCCAGAAAGCGCGCCATGCTCGTCCGTGCCTGCCGGCTGGTCGCCCAATCCGCCTGCCAACACGGGTACGGCACCATCCGCCCCCACCACGCCCGACAACCAACGCACGTGCCGTCCTCGTCCCGCAGGTGCGCCTCCAGGACACGCTGCTCCAGCTCGTTGCTCACTGCCCCTCCCGCTCCGGCCAGTGATCACGCTTGATCGGGATACGGTGCTGGTTGCGGCAGGGCAGGTCGGCTCCGCATCGGCAGACCCATCTCCACCGGCGCCACGACCACGCCGGACGATGCCGCCGAGCCAGGGTCATCGCGGCGGCGCTGAGGTACTCCTCGTACGAGACTCGTCGCCATCGTGGTGCGCCGGCCCCAGGCGAACGGCCGGCCCCGAAGGGTGTGCTGTCCTCCATCGTTTCTCCCTTCGCTGGGCAGCGCGACATGGCCGACCCCGAACCACGGGACCGGATCCGGAACGTTCGGTAACTGCGACGCTACGATCACGACGACGCTCGGTGGACTCACCAGGAGTACGAGTAAGCAGGCCATATCGAGCCATGAGGGTGCTGCCGGCGGGGAAACGTCGACCACCGGTCAACGTAGGGATGTCAGATGGCAAATCTCGGCCGACCAGCGGTTCAGGGCGGCAGCGTGACCGGGTACCTGCTGAAGTTGATCCGCGAATCCATCCCCATGACGCAGGAGCAACTAGCTGTCGAGCTGGGCGTCGACCGCACGACCGTGCAGAGCTGGGAGTCCGGGCGCCGCCCCTTCACGGCAGTACCGTTCGGACAAGCAATCGCGACCCGCCAGAGGCTCGGAAGAATCGGAGCCGACCCCACCCTGCTCGCTGCCCTCGACGACGCCGCCGAAGCAGACTTCATCCTCTCCGCGGTACTCGACGAACAGGTCGAGCGCACGGACCTGGCCGAGCAGCCCCTCGGCTGGTCAGTGCTCACCCACCGCCTGACCGACCTGGTCCTCTGGGCAGTCCTGGGGCAGGCACCCACCTTCGTCAGAGCCGTCTCGACAGCCCACCGTCGGCGCGGTCCCGTGGCCTCTGGGCCGCTCCTGCCCGCCGACCAGCAACGCGCCTTCTTCGCACACCTTCACGTGCTCGCCGAGCGCAGCGCCGCCGGACGTCACCCGAACGTCCTGCTACACCGGCAAGCCTGCTTCCTTGCCGGCATGGACCCCACCCGGACCACCGCCGCATGGCTCGCACAGAGCAGCGCCAGAAAGGCACACTGGGCAACCACCTTCCACACCTGGTCGCCGCTGTGGCCCAACGCCCGCTCCGTCGTCACGTCGCTGGCAAACCAGGGCGACCCGGAGCCGCTGCGGGACTTCATCGCCCGTGCGCACCCGGACGACGCCTGCGAACGGGCGGCCCTCAACTACTCGGCCTACTGGGTCGGCGAAATCCCCTATCGCCAACGCGACGACTTCTTCATGCCCGCTGCCCTCACCGACTGGCGAGGCTCTCATCTGCTCCGGCACCTGGTTCTGCGCCTCGACGTCGGCCACCCGTTCGTAGACCTCAACATCCACAACGTCTGGGCCCTGCTCACCGCACGACGCAGCCTCGCCCTCGATGACCCGAACACCGGACGGGCGCTCATCGAACGCAGTACCGCGCTCCTGGACAGCGACCGGATCTCCGCGCAGTCCCGACGGGAACTAACGTCTATCGTCTACAGCCTTCGAACAGACGGACTCACCGGCACAGGGACGGGCAGATGAGCGACGACCACGACGCCGCCGGAGCGATGAGCTTCATCTTCGAAGCGGGCGTACTCAAGCGGGCGGCCCGCACCGGGTGGTGGTTCGCTGGCGTCAAGCACCCCGAGTCCATCGCCGAGCACTCCTTCCGGACTGCACTCATCGGCATGATGCTCGCCGCCATGGAGGGCGCCGACCCCGCCCGGGTCTCCATGCTCTGCGTCCTGCACGACACCCAGGAGACCCGGGTCACCGATATCCCCCACATCGCCAAGCGCTACCTTGCCGCCGCACCCAACACCACCGTCACGGCCGACCAAGTCGCCGCCTGCCCACCGGCCGTCGCCGACGTCATCACCGCCGCCGTCACCGAATACGAAACCGGCGAAACCCTGGAAGCCGTCGTCGCCCGCGACGCCGACAAGCTCGAATGCCTCGTCCAAGCCGTCGAGTATCGCCACCAAGGCATCGACAACGTCCAACGCTGGATCGACAGCTCACGCGCGGCCCTCAAGACTGCATCCGCTCACCGCCTCGCCGACGCCGCGCTGGCCGGGCAACCCCTCGCCTGGCTCAATCCACCGCCGCAGCCGGCGTAGACCAGGCCTCACTTGGCGTTGAACTGGCTCCGGGCGATCGGCTTGTCCGGCGAAGTTGGTCAACTCGGCGCGAAGCTGCGCAAACACGAGGAATTGAATGGTTTTGCGTGCTTTCATCCGGCGGGGCCGTCCGCGTTCGGGGCCTCGGGCGACTGTCCTCGCTTAGCGGCTGGCGGATGCCCTCGTCCCAGCCGGTTGCTGTCGACAGCTTCTCTCCCGGGCCTTGGCAAGCCGCTAACATGCGGACATGTGCCGATACGCCGAGACCACTTACAAGGTCCACTACGTGTGCGTATCGTGTCGCCGTAGTCACAAGTACGCCTGGGACGACGCGAAGCGCCCGTGCACCTCGTGCCGACAACCGATGGTCTTTGCTGGCCACGACTTCGCGGCCCCCGTCGGCGGAATGACTCCGGGTGGGCTGCGGTTGCGGCAGTTCTCGGGGCGGGACTGCGCTACGAGGGTTTCCAGGTCTGCGGGTGCTCGCGGGAGCCGAAGTTCCGGCCGCGAACGCGCGCCCAAGTCCGGGTGCGACGGCGGCTCGCCAGCCGCCTTGGGTTGTCGGAGGCTGAGGCACTAGCTGCTCGGGATCCGTACGACCTTGGTTGACACCGTGAGGCCCGCATAGGCACCGTTCACGATGCCTGAAAGGCTGGCGACGGCTTGGACCTGGCGGTGTCGACCCCTTGACTCCCAGGCAACCAACACCACCACGTGAGCTGCTGCTTTCGGCCCTTTATCTGGGAGCACGGTCCGCTGTCGTCCGCGCCTGTCCGCTGGCGTCCGTACCGATCGTCACTCAGTTAGTCACCCGGCGGACACGTCGTTTGATCACTAATCGCCCGATCGACTCACCGAACGCCAGGCGTCGAAGGCCCAACTGGGGTCGACCGTGTCCGCGCTGATGAAGATCGTTTCCAGGTACGTTCCGTCGATAAAGTTGAAGCCGTAGAGGGTGAACTTGACGTCTCCGTCTTGGCGGTAGAGCCAGGCGGCACGATGACCGACCCCGTCTCGGCCACCCTCACCCACCTTGCCTGTTGGGTTCGGCGGCAGCTCGGCATCGAGCGAGGCGATGATGTCGGGCCCATTGGCACACCGCCATGAACCTCCTGGCCCGACCCGCATCGTACGGCCGGGTGCGCGCCACGTTGTAACACCGTATTTGGCGGCCTCCCGCATCCAGGTATCGGAAAGCTCCATCGACCAACCATCGCCCAAAGACCTCCGCACGCCCCAAGTGTGACCCACGTGCGACGGGTCCTCGATCGACCACGGGGTACACGAGCGGTGATCTCTTCGGTGTGAAGGAATGATCAGTCGTCGATGGGCTAGGCGAGTAGCCGGTGTGAGCTGCCTGAACAGTCCTCCATCGTCCGTGGGCGTCCGATGTCGGCCGCCCCGGTCGTCACCCAAGTGGTCACCCAGCCCGAGGCTCCGACGTTGAAGCGGAACTTAGATGGGCTCCGTGACCTGCGGCAACCTGGTCGCCGTAGCGGTCGCGCTCCGCCTTGGGCTCGCGTTACCGGTGGTTGGCTGCCGACGTTTCACGTTGCCCGTACCCCAGGCCTCCGCGTTGTCAGCGTCGCGCAGTCATCCACCCATCTCGCCTGTACGCTCCAGTTGGGACACAATGCCAGGGTGGCTGAGGACTGGAAGGCTTTGACGCCGGCACGGCGCAGGAGCCTCGTTGATGCACTGAAGGCGAAGCAAGATAGCTTCAACCAGGCGAATTCGGCTTTGAGTCTATTCCTCAACTTCGCATTTGATGCGATTAAAGAACAGCAGAAAACGACAGGGGAGATACTCCTCAAGCTTGAAAAGCCTATTAGCGCGGGGACCCTGGGCAACCAAACCCTGAAGCTGGATGCTTCAACGACAGGAAACTCGGCGAAAACCAAGAAACTAGAGCTGACCGCAGAGGAGTTGGCGGCACTAGTGAAGGTAATGCGAAAATCGCACGGCATTTTCGATTTGCAGCCACAAATCCTGCGCGAAATGGCGCTAATTTACTCATGCGCCCTGTTCGATGGACTCATTGCCGACACGCTCCAGACGATGTTTGTTCACGTTCCGGCACAGCTACAGTCCGGTCGAAGGTTGACCTACGAAGAAGCTCTGGCGTTCGATGGCAGGCAGGATCTGATTGCCGAGCTGGCGCAACGAGAGATGCTTGAGGTTACAAGGCAGAGCATCGAGAAGCAGATCGTCTACTTCTCGACAGCACACCATGTTGATGTGCTTGGGTTAGCAGGCGTCAGACTTGGCGATATCGCAAAAGTCACCGAACAGCGCAACCTCTTTGTCCACAACAACGGGATAGCTAGCACATCTTACGTCCAAAAGCATGACAACATGCGCATCCCGGGTGAGCGAATCCTTCTCGAAGATGAGGAATTGAAGGAGAGCATCCGCCACCTTGACCGCGTCGGAAACTCACTAGTTAACGGCCTTGTAAGCAAGTTCGCGCTTCAGGAGATCTGACGCACTACTGACAGGGACGTCTCGCCCTCCCGATGCCGCTGACCCGCCCTCCTGGGGAGCAGGCGCGGCCCGGCCCGCCACGTCAAGCGGACCTTGACACAACGGTCGGACGCTGGCGAGTCGGCTTGCTGCGCGACGAGGCCGTGGTAGGGATGCGGCGCGTGTACCCCGGGCAGCTCGGGTCGCAAACGGCCCTGGCCTCGGGGACGCGCGTAAGGTCATTCAGGATCCGGTCGCCTGGAATCTGCGGAGCGCAGCTTCGGCGAGCTGGGTGAGGTATTTATTGCCGCCCGGTTTGTTGCCCTGCTCCTTGACGGCCACCAGGGTGGTTCCGATTCGAACGAGAACACTGTCGCATTCCAACGTGCCGGAATCGGACGTCGAGCTGCAGCTGACGTGAATACTGTCATCACCGAACTGCGGCCCTGGTGCCACTGCGAAGCGGTACCTGTCGCCGACGCCAAGGCCGGACGACATGACGACGGTGGGACAACGGCCGATGAGGGTTCGCAGGTCGGTCATTGCTCGTTGTGCACCGTCATCGGCGTAGGTCCTGAGGACTTCGGTCCCCACCCAGAGGTCATCGGGACCCGCGTCATAGCTGAGGGTGGCTGCGGCCATCGCTGACGGAGTCCCGGTTAGCCGCGTGGCCGACAGCAGCGGGATCATGCTATCCGAACAGGAGACGTCGACGCCTGAGGGTTGATCTCCAGCATCCGGCGGCATGACTGTCGCGATCTCCACAGTGAATCCGGGCGGCACCGAGTCCGTGGTAACCAGGCGCGCGGAGAGCGTCGCGGAGTAGCCGGATCCGCCGGTCGCCGGAACCGTTGGGGAAGCTGGCTTCGTGGCGGTGACCGAGTCCGTTGCCTGCGCCGCGGAGGGGATCGTCTCGCCCGCTGATCGATCCGCTGTATGAGCCGTCGAAGAGCCGCACGCGGTCACCATGCAGACGGCCACCACCGCGACTGACCTACGTAGCACCATCCTGAGCACCGGGCGGACTCCACCTCTTGCGCGAGACGCGTCAGCCTACCAGCGCATGACTTCAGCCGCCGCCACCCTGAACCGCGTGGGCCTCGTAGCTCGCCGCCAGTCGATCAACGCTAGTTGGGCCGACAACGGGCCGGACGATCTTGACACGAGTCGGCGCTTCCTCGCCGACAGCGGGCCGGGGGAGTCATCCCGACGGCAGGGGTGCTCTACACCCAGGTCTCGTCCAAAGCGACGCGGGAGGCCCTCAAGCGCCTCGGAGGCTCCCTCGGCCACTGGCGCCCCTGCTGTACGACAGCAGAAGGCCACCTCCCGTTTCCGGGAAGTGGCCTTTGACCTGCGTGGGCGATACTGGGATCGAACCAGTGACCTCTTCGGTGTGAATGAATGCCGGGCCTGCGGCCTGACCTGCGCAAATGCGCTGTGACCTGCGCGGACGCTCGACGGAACGTAGGCAGATGTAGGCGCTTTCAACATGCCATATCAAGATCATGACTCACAGGTGACTCACGAGCTGTGGTTCAACGGCGCGGCAGCGCCGGACGTGCCGCTGCCGCTGGTCGGTCTCGTCGGCCTGGTCGTGACGGCCGGGTGTGCGTTCGCGGCCGGCTTCTGGGCGAAGCACACCTCGCGGCCGGACCTCGGTCGGTCCTGACCGGTATCATCGGCGGCGCGGTGCCGCCGGTGACGTCCCGGTCCGGTACCGACCAACGTGGAAGCGGCCCCGCTCACCTTCGGG
>NZ_JBFAVI010000034.1:35620-51133 GCF_040679695.1 Micromonospora sp. NPDC052213 | reverse complement strand
GCGCCGGGGCGGGTGGCCCCGGCCCGGGCGCTGACGGTACGTCTGTCGAGTTCAGACGAGGCGGACCCGGGCGGCCCGCAGCCGGCTCAGGGTGCGCTCGCGGCCGAGTACCTCCAGCGACTCGAACAGCGGCAGCCCGACCGTGCGGCCGGTGACCGCGACGCGCACCGGCGCCTGGGCCTTGCCGAGCTTGAGGCCGCGCTCGGCGCCGACCGCCTCCAGCGTCGACTTCAGCGTCTCCGCGTCCCAGGACTCCAGCCCCTCGAAGGCCGCCGTGGCCGCGTCCAGCAGTTCCGCCGAGCCCTCCTTCATCGCCTTGGCCCAGGCGGCCTCGTCGACCAGCGGCGCGGCGAGGAAGAGGAAGTCGACGTTCGGCACGATCTCGCTCAGCACCGCGATCCGGGTCTGCGCCAGCGGGGCCACGGCCGCGAAGGCGTCCGCGTCGAACTCCTCCGGCTGCCACGGCGGCGGGGCGATGGTGCCGGTGCCGGTCAGCCACGGCCGGCAGGCCTCGACGAACTCCTCGACCGGCAGGGCCCGGATGTACTCGCCGTTGAACGCGCGCAGCTTCTTCTCGTCGAAGAACGCCGGCGAGGGGTTGACCTCCGCCAGCCGGAACTCCTCCTCGATCACCGACCACGGGACGATCTCCCGGTCGCCGGAGGGCGCCCAGCCGAGCAGCATCAGGTAGTTGCGCATCGCCGCGGCGAGGTAGCCCTCGTCCCGGTACGCCTCCAGGGCCACCTTGTCCCGCCGCTTGGAGAGCTTCTGCCGCTTCTCGTTGACCACCACAGGCACGTGCGCCCAGACCGGCGGCTTGACGCCGAGGGCGTCCCAGAGCAGCTGCTGCTTCGGCGTGTTGGGCAGGTGCTCCTCGGCCCGGATCACGTGGGTGATCCCCATGGTCATGTCGTCGACCACGTTGGCCAGCAGGAACACCGGCGAGCCGTCGCCCCGGGCGATGACGAAGTCCTCGATCAGCTTGTTCTCGAACGTCGGCTCGCCGCGGATCAGGTCGACCACGACGGTCGCACCCTCGTCGGGGGTGCGGAAGCGCAGGGCGCGGCCTTCGCCGGGCGTCAGGCCGCGGTCGCGGCAGAAGCCGTCGTAGCCCTGGTACTGCGAGCCGGTGCGGGCCTGCACGGCCTCCCGCGTGCAGTCGCAGTAGTAGGCCCGGCCGGACTCGTACAGCCGGGCGGCGGCGGCCCGGTGCTCGCCGGCGTACTGGGACTGGAAGTAGGGGCCCTCGTAGCTGCCGCGCTCGATGCCGATCCAGTCCAGCGCCGAGAGGATGCCCTCGGTCCACTCCGGCTTGTTGCGCGCCGCGTCGGTGTCCTCGATGCGGAGCACGAACACCCCGCCCTGCTGCTTGGCGTAGATCCAGTTCTGCAGCGCGGAGCGGGCGCCGCCGACGTGGAACATACCGGTCGGGGAAGGGGCGAAGCGTACACGTACCGTCACGCCCCCCAGCCTACGGCGGCGCGCGACCGGATTCGGCCAGGGGTACGCCTCAGGGCACCGAGCGGATCTTCAGCACCAGCACGCTGCCGAGCACGGTCACCGCGGCGGTGACCGCGTAGAGCGCCGGATAGCCGCCGAGGTGCACCACGAGCGGGGCGGAGATGGCCGGCCCGAGCACCTGCGGGGCCGAGTTGGCGATGTTGATGACGCCGAGGTCCTTGGCCCGGTCCGCCGCGGCCGGTAGCACCTGGGTGATGAGCGCGGCGTCGACCGACAGGTAGACCCCGTAGCCGGCGCCCAGCAGCAGCGCGGCGGCCACCGCGACCGGCCAGACCGGCGCCACGGCGAGCAGCAGCGCGGCGACCGCCATGATCCCGCCGGCGGTGATCACGAAGACCTTGCGGCGGCCGGTCCGGTCCGACAGCCGGCCGGCCACCACGGCGGTGCCCGCCAGGCCGGCCGTGTAGAGCAGGATCAGCACCAGCAGGCCGCCCTCGGGGTCGGCGTGGCGCACCTCGTCGGTGAGGAAGTAGAGCAGGTAGAGCGTGCCGAGCGCGTTGCCGAGCTGGACCAGGAACCGGGTGATCCAGGCCCAGCCGAAGTCGGGGTGGCGACGGGGCGAGACCCACATGGCGGCGAGCAGGGCGCGCGGTCGCAGCGCCGGGCGGTGCGCCCGGGGCAGCGGGTCGTCGGCGGTGAGCAGCGCGAACGGCAGGGACAGCAGCAGCACCGCCGCCGCCACCGCCAGGTAGCCGGCGGCGGTGCCGGTGACCAGGGCGGTGACCAGCACCACCCCGAGCACCAGTCCCAGCGCCTGGGGGATGCCCACCCAGCCGGAGACACCGCCCCGCTGGGCGACGGGCACCCGGTCCGGCACGGCGGCGGTCAGGCTGGCCAGCATCGCGTTGAAGCAGACCTGGGCGGCGACCCAGCCGAGCGCGACCCCGGCGACGGTGCGTTGCTGGGCCAGCAGCACCAGGGCCGCCGCGCCGAGCACCGCGCCGCCGGCGGTCCAGACGTGCCGGCGGCCGAGCTCCCGCCCGGCCAGCCGCGGGCAGGTCCGGTCCGACAGCGCCCCGGCGAGGGGGTTGGCGAGCACCGCGGCGAGCGCGCCGAACCCGGTGACCACGGCGAGCATGGCCTCCTTGTCGGCCGGCGCGATCCGTTCCACCTGCTGCGGCAGCAGCACCTGGATCGGGGTGAAGAACGCCATCCAGACCCCGAGGTTCGCGGCGAAGACCAGCGCGACCCAGCTCCGCCGGACCGGCACGGTCGGTTCGGCGAGCGCCGCCGGCAGCGACCCGGGCGTCGGGTCGACGGTGGTCACGGCCGGCTGATCAGGTCGCGGAACCAGGCGTACGAGGACTTGGGCGTACGGGCCTGCGTGTCGAAGTCGACGTGCACCAGGCCGAAGCGCTTGGTGAAGCCCTCCGCCCACTCCCAGTTGTCCAGCAGGGACCAGACGAAGTAGCCGGTCACGTCCACGCCCTCGTCCATCGCGGCGCGCACCGCGCGCAGGTGCCCGTCGAGGTACGCGATCCGTTCCGGGTCGTGCACCCGGCCGTCGGCGTCGGGCACGTCGTCGTACGCGCAGCCGCTCTCGGTGACCTGGATCGGCGGCAGGTCGTCGCCGTACGTGCGGTGCAGCCAGCCGAGCAGCTCACGCAGCCCGTCGGGGGCGACCGGCCAGTCGAAGGCGGTGCGCGGGTACCCGTCCAGCGGCACCAGCTCGAACGGCAGCGGCGAGCCCTCGTCCGGGGCGCGTACGCCGGTCGGGTTGTAGTAGTTGACCCCGAGCACGTCGATCGGGGCGGCGACGACGGCCAGGTCGCCGTCGCGCACCACGGTCTCGTCGAAGCCGAGCCCGACCGGGTAGCCCCGGCCGAGCAGCGGGTCGGTGAAGAGCCGGTTGTGCAGCGCCTCGTACGCCGCGCCCGCCGCCCGGTCGGCGTCGCTGTCGCCGGCCGGCCGCACGGGCGAGTAGTTGTTGGCGATGGCGACCGGGCTCGTGGTGCGCGCCCGCAGCGCCGCGACGGCGAGGCCGTGCCCGAGGAGCTGGTGGTGGGCGACCGGGAACGCGTCGAAGAGCAGCGTCCGCCCGGGGGCGTGTTCGCCCGTGGCGTGGCCGAGGCTCATGTGGATGAACGGCTCGTTGAGGGTGATCCAGAGTTTCACCCGGTCGCCGAGGCGGGCGGCGGTGGCGTCGGCGTACTCGGCGAACCGGTGGGCGGTGTCCCGGGCCAGCCAGCCGCCGGCGTCCTGCAGGGGCTGGGGCAGGTCCCAGTGGAAGAGGGTGGCGACCGGGTCGATGTCGTGGGCCAGCAGGTCGTCGACCAGCCGGTCGTAGAAGTCCAGCCCGGCGGCGTTGACCGGGCCGCCGCCGGTGGGCCGCACCCGGGGCCAGGCGACGGAGAAGCGGTACGCCGAGACGCCCAGCCCGGCCAGCAGCGCGACGTCCTCCGCGTGTCGGTGGTAGTGGTCGCAGGCCACGTCGCCGGTGCTGCCGTCGGCGATGCGGCCGGGGTCGTGGGCGAAGGTGTCCCAGATGGACGGGCCACGTCCGTCCTCGCGGACGCCGCCCTCGATCTGGTAGGCGGAGGTGGACACCCCCCAGCGGAATCCGGCGGGGAACTCGGGCATCGCTGCGGTCGACATGCGCCCTCCCGTCGTACGTGAATCGTGTTCGCGACTCTAGGGGGCGGCCGGGCGATGCGCCATAGGCCGTACGACGCCGCGGCGCAATGGATTTCGGCGTGTCTTTTTCCGAACCCGTCCAGGTACGTCCGAATTTGCGCATAGAGTGCCGATATCGTGGGATGTCCTCACTGGAGGAAAGACGGAAATGATCCTCGTGGAACGCAGTGCGCACGTGATGGCGCCAGTGGAAGCGGTCTGGAACGTCGTGCAGCGGGCCGAGCAGTTGCCGGCCTGGCTGGCGGGGGTCCGTGCGGCCGAGGTGCTCTCGGGAGAGGGCTTCGGGCGGCGACAACTGGTCCAGGCCGGCCGTGGCGCGGCGCATGAGGCCGAGGTGATCGCCTACCAGGAGCCGACCCTGATCGGCTGGCGCGAACGCGCCAAGGGCGCCGGTGCCCGGGCGGAGGCGCGCACCGAGATATACGTCCAGCTCACCGCCGACGACGAGGAGGAGGGCGGGACGATCGTGCGGCTCATCGTCGTCCGGTGGCCCGCCGGTCCGGTCAAGGCGGCCCTGCTCCGCCTCGGCCTGCGCAGGGTCGGCGCCGACCTGGAGGACTCGCTCGCCCGGCTGACCGACCTGGCCGCCGTCGGCTGACCGGGCCGGTCCTGGCGCCGCCCGCGCGCGGTGGGTGCGGCGTTGAGCGCGCCTGGGTCGCGGGCCCACCAGCTTTTGGCCCAGATTCACGGGGTGGGGCGCGGCTCGGTTTTGCCGGGCCCCTCGTCGCGGACGACCTAGCTGTCGCCGCCGGTCTCGCCGACCGGGGCGGCGTTGACGTCCTCGATGGCGTACTTCTTGGCCGCCTCGGCGGGGACGTTCGCCGGCACCGTGCCGCGCAGGGCGAGCTGCCGCAGCGTCGCCACCGCCACGGACTCGGCGTCGACGTGGAAGTGCCGGCGCAGGGCGTGCCGGGTGTCGGACATGCCGAACCCGTCCGTGCCGAGCGAGGTGTAGTCCCCGGGCACCCAGCGGGCGATCAGGTCCGGCACCGCGCGCATCCAGTCGCTGACCGCGACCTTCGGCCCGTCGGCGTCGGCCAGCTTCCGCGCCACGTACGGCACCCGCTGCTCCGCGCCCGGGTTGAGCAGGTTGTGCTCCTCGCACTCCACCGCGTCGCGGCGCAGCTCCGTCCAGGAGGTCACCGACCAGACGTCGGCGGCCACGCCCCAGTCCTGGGCGAGCAGCTGCTGCGCCTTGAGCGCCCACTGCATGCCCGTGCCGGAGGCCAGGATGTTCGCCTTCGGGCCGTCCACCTGCGGGGCCGGCGCGTAGCGGTAGATCCCCTTGAGGATCCCCTCGACGTCCACGCCCGCCGGCTCGGCCGGCTGCAGGATCGGCTCGTTGTAGACCGTCAGGTAGTAGAAGACGTTCTCCTGGGCGTCGCCGTACATCCGGTGCAGGCCGTTCTCCAGGATGTGCGCGATCTCGAACGCGAACGCCGGATCGTACGCGACCACCGCCGGGTTGGTGGCGGCGATCAGGAGCGAGTGGCCGTCCTCGTGCTGGAGCCCCTCACCGTTGAGCGTGGTGCGGCCGGCGGTGGCGCCGAGCAGGAAGCCCCGGGCCATCTGGTCGGCGGCGGCCCACAGCCCGTCGGCGGTGCGCTGGAACCCGAACATCGAGTAGAAGATGTACATCGGGATCATCGGCTCGTCGTGCGTCGCGTACGACGAACCCGCCGCGGTGAACGAGGCGACCGAGCCGGCCTCGTTGATGCCCTCGTGCAGGATCTGCCCGCCGACGGCCTCCTTGTACGACAGGAACAGCTCCCGGTCGACGGAGGTGTAGCGCTGGCCGTGCGGCGAGTAGATCTTCTGCGTGGGGAAGAGCGAGTCCATGCCGAAGGTGCGGGCCTCGTCCGGGATGATCGGCACCCAGCGCTTGCCGAACTCCTTGTCCTTCATCACGTCCTTGAGCAGGCGGACGAAGGCCATGGTGGTGGCCACCTTCTGCTTGCCCGAGCCGCGCTTGACGTCGGCGAAGCGCTCCGGGCCCGGGATGGCCAGCCGCTTGCTGCCCGGCCGCCGCGACGGCAGGTAGCCGCCGAGCTGCTGGCGCCGCTCCTTGAGGTAGGCGATCTCGTCGGACTTCTCGCCCGGGTGGTAGTACGGCGGCAGGTAGGGGTTGTCCTCCAGCGCCTTGTCCGGGATGTCCAGGTAGAGCCGGTCGCGGAAGGTCTTCAGGTCCTCCAGCGTCAGCTTCTTCATCTGGTGCGTGGCGTTGCGGCCCTCGAAGTGCGAGCCCAGCGTCCAGCCCTTGATCGTCTTGGCCAGGATCACGGTCGGCTGGCCGGTGTGCTCCATCGCCGCCTTGTAGGCCGCGTAGAGCTTGCGGTAGTCGTGCCCGCCCCGCTTGAGGTTCCAGATCTCGTCGTCGCTGAGGTCCTCGACCATCTTGCGGGTCCGCTGGTCGCGGCCGAAGAAGTGCTCCCGGACGTACGCCCCGGACTCCGCCTTGTAGGTCTGGTAGTCACCGTCGGGCGTGGTGTTCATCAGGTTGACCAGCGCGCCGTCGGTGTCCGCCGCCAGCAGCGGGTCCCACTCGCGGCCCCAGACCACCTTGATGACGTTCCAGCCGGCGCCCCGGAAGAACGCCTCCAGCTCCTGCATGACCTTGCCGTTGCCCCGCACCGGCCCGTCGAGCCGCTGGAGGTTGCAGTTGATCACGAAGGTGAGGTTGTCCAGCTCCTCGCGGGCGGCCACGCCGATCGCGCCGAGCGTCTCCGGCTCGTCCATCTCGCCGTCGCCCAGGTACGCCCACACGTGCTGGTCCGAGGTGTCCTTGATGCCCCGGTGGTGCAGGTAGCGGTTGAACCGCGCCTGGTAGATCGCATTCAGGCCGCCCAGGCCCATGGAGACCGTGGGGAACTCCCAGAAGTCCGGCATCAGCCGCGGGTGCGGGTACGACGGCAGGCCGCCACCCGGGTGGGACAGCTCCTGGCGGAAGCCGTCGAGCTGGTGCTCGGTCAGCCGCCCCTCGAGGAACGCCCGCGCGTACATGCCGGGGGAGGCGTGGCCCTGGTAGAAGATGTGGTCGCCGCCGCCCGGGTGGTTCTTGCCCCGGAAGAAGTGGTTGAAGCCCACCTCGTAGAGGGAGGCGGAGCTGGCGAAGGTGGAGATGTGCCCGCCGACGCCGATCTCGGGGCGCTGCGCCCGGTGCACGAGCATGGCCGCGTTCCACCGGACGTACGCCCGGATCCGCCGCTCCACGTGCTCGTCACCCGGGAACCACGGCTCGCGCTCCGGCGGGATGGTGTTGATGTAGTCGGTGGTGGTCAGCGACGGCACCCCGACCTGGCGCTCGCGGGCCCGCTCCAGCAGGCGCAGCATGACATAGCGGGCGCGCTTGGTTCCGCGCTCGTCGATGACACCATCGAGCGACTCGACCCATTCGCTGGTCTCTTCAGGGTCGATGTCCGGAAGCTGGCTCGGCAGACCAGCGGTGATCACCGGGCGCTTGCGTTCCGTAGCCACAGGCGTTCCCTCGGTTCTGTGTGGGATAGGTCTCTAGCGTCATCCTGCCCCCTGGTGGCACCCGCCGTCACGCCCACCGCCCCGAGACGCGACGCTGAACACAGGTACCCGTCGGTAACTTTCTGCGACCGGCGGTCCCGCCCGGTCGCCCCGGCGGTCCGGGCCGCCGGTCGCCCACCGGGCGGACTTGTCCGGCCTCCCTACCCTGCCGGCGTGAGATGGCGACCGGTGGTGCTCGGCGGGACGATGACCGCCGTCGGGGTGGTCGGCGCGGTGGCCGGCTGGCTCGTGTCACCGGGCGCGTTCATGATCGCGGCGCTGGGCGCGACCCTGGCGCTGCTCGGGGTCGGGCTGATCCGGGACGCGCGGCGGCCGCCCGGCCGGCACCGCCCGCAGGGCGCGGCAGCGGGGTCGCTGTACGTCGGCCCGAGCGGGGCCACCGGCGCGGAGTACAGCGACCGTGACGACGGCCGGGACGGCGGATCCGGCGGTGGCTGGTGGGGTGGGGGCGACTCCGGTGGCGGCTGGTCCGGCGGCGGCGACTCCGGTGGCGGCGGCGACTCCGGTGGTGGCGGCAGCTTCTGACCCGGCGCTACGGCAGAATGCGACGTATGCGCAGTGAGGTGATCACGGTCCAGACCGGGTCCCGGCCGGCCGTCCGGGACATCACGGCGGAGGCCGAGCGGTTCGTCGCCGGTCAGGGCGACGGCCTGCTGCACGTCTTCGTGCCGCACGCCACGGCCGGGCTGGCGCTCATCGAGACCGGCTCGGGCTCCGACGACGACCTGCTCACCGCGCTCGACGACCTGCTGCCCACGGACGACCGCTGGCGGCACCGGCACGGCTCGCCCGGCCACGGGCGCGACCACGTGCTGCCGGCCTTCGTCCCCCCGTACGCGACGCTGCCCGTGGTGGACGGGCGGTTGGCGCTGGGCACCTGGCAGTCGCTCTGCCTGGTCGACCCCAACGGCGACAACCCCACCCGGACCGTCCGGTTCTCCTTCCTCCCCGGCTGACCGCCCCGCCCCGCATGGGCAGGGGCGGTGCCGGGTGGGCCTTCCGCGTCGCCGGTCAGGCGGCGGTGGCGAGCTGGGTGACGCGGACGCGGGTGACCAGCGCGTCGAGCAGGCCGCGGAGCAGCGCCTCGGTGGTCTCGTCCTTGACGGTGCCGTCGAGGGCCAGCTTCTCGTGCGCGTTCGTCACGATGATCTCCGGCTTGCTCAGCACGGCCGAGTCGGTCCAGAGGAAGAGCTGCCGGAGCTGGAGCTGGGCCCGTACGGTGCCCATGCCGGTCGGCGCCGCGCCCATGATGGCCACCGGCTTGTGCGCCAGGGGCGACACCCACGAGGTGATCGGGAAGCTCGGCCGGGACGCCCAGTCGAGCGCGTTCTTGAGCACGCCCGGTACGCCGTAGTTGTACTCCGGGGTGGCGATGAGCAGCGCGTCCGCCGCCGCGATCCGCTCCCGCAGGTCCGCCACGGGCGCGGGCGGCTCGGGCTCGACGTCCTCGCTGAAGGGCGGGATGGCGCCGAGGTGCTCGTACCGCTGGATGGTCATGCCCTCGGGGGCGAGGCGCTGTGCGGCCCGGATCAGCGCCGTGTTGAGCGACGCGTCGCGCAGGCTGCCGGAGATGGCGAGGACCGAGAGGTCGGACATGCGGGAACTCCTCCGTCGGGTGCCCATCGCGATTTGCGTGAGCTGCTCGATAGTAGAGCTGCTCAACTATTGAACCGCAAGTAGGATGTGAGGCATGGCGCAGCACACCGACCTCCCCGCCCGTCCCGCTCCGGGCGACCGGCCCGAGCTGGCCGGCGACGTGGTGCGCCGGATCATGCACGTCGCCTCCGCGATGCGGCACCACCAGGACGTCGAGGTCGGCGAGCTGGGGCTCACCCCCGCCGCCGCCCGGGCGCTGCACGAACTCGACCCCGACCGGCCGCTGCCGGCCCGGGACCTCGCCACGGTCCTCGGCTGCGACCGCTCCAACGTGACCGCCCTGGTCGACAAGCTGGAGCAGGCCGGGCTGGTCGAGCGGCGGATCGACCCGGCGGACCGGCGGCAGAAGACGCTGGTGGTGACCGACGAGGGCCGGCGGGTGCGGGCCCGGGTGCGGCAGGTCATGTCGGACTCCCGACTGCTCGCCGGGCTCACCGTCGACGAGCTGGCGAGCCTGCGCGAGCTGGTGTGGAAGGTCTCCGACGGCGGCTGCCCCGAGTCGTGCGGCGACGCCTGAACCGCCCCGCGTCGTTCGTGTCCGGGTGGGCGAGTCGGGCGCTCGTCGGTAATGCTGTCGGACGTGACCACCCCGCAAGATCTCGACGACCGGTTCCGGGAGGCGCTGGCCGCGCTGGCCGCCCCGCACCAGCCGCGTGACCCGGCGCGGCCGGTCACCGACGACGCGACGCTCACCGGAGCCCGGGTGCTGGACCTCTTCGACGCCCAGGTGACCAGCCGCCAGCTCGACCTGGCGGGGCGCTGGCTGCGCAGCTTCGGCGAGGGGTTCTACACGATCGGCTCCGCCGGCCACGAGGGGAACGCCGCGGTCGCCGCCGCCCTGCGCGCCACCGATCCGGCGCTGCTGCACTACCGCTCGGGCGCCTTCTACTGCGTCCGCGCCGGTCAGGCCGCCGACGTCGCCCGACCCGACGCGGCCGACCGGCCCACCGACGCCGACCCGGCACCCCCTGACGACGACGCCAGCCGCGCGGAGGAGCCCGGCCCGGAGGAGCCGGCCGGCGCGCCGCCGACCGCCGGGGCCGCCGCGGACCGGCCGCTCCCCCCTGGGTACGCCGAGGCGGCCCGCGACGTCCTGCGGGGGATGGTCGCCTCCAGCCGGGAACCGATCGCCGGCGGGCGGCACAAGGTCTTCGGCCGGGCCGACCTGGCCCTCGTCCCGACCACCTCCACCATCGCCTCGCACCTGCCCCGCGCCGTCGGGATGGGGCTGGCCGTGGAACGTCTGCGCCGGCTGGACACGGCCGGCCGGCGCGCCGGGGAGGGGGTGCGGGTCGGCAGCGGCGGGGGAGCGGCGCACGCGCCCTGGCCGCCCGACGCCATCGTGGTCTGCTCGTTCGGCGACGCCTCGGTCAACCACGCCAGCGCCACCGCCGCGTTCAACACCGCCGGCTGGTACGACCACACCGGCCTGCGCATCCCGGTGCTCTTCGTCTGCGAGGACAACGGCCTCGGCATCAGCGTCCGCTCCCCGAAGGGGTGGGTGGAGACCGCGCTGCGGTCCAGGCCGGGCATCCGCTACTTCGCGGCCGACGGCGGCGACCTGGTGCGGGCGTACGAGGTGGCGGCCGAGGCGGCGGCCTGGGTCCGCCGGCACCGGCGCCCGGCCGTGCTGCACCTGTCGACGGTGCGGCTGATGGGGCACGCCGGGGCGGACGCCGAGACCGCGTACCGCGGCGCCGACGAGATCGCCGCCGACCTCGACCGGGACCCGCTGGTCGGCACCGCGCGGCTGCTGGTCGAGGCGGGCTTCGCGTCCGGCGACGAGCTGCTGGCCCGCTACGACGAGATCGGCTGGCAGGTGCGCCGGCTCGCCGAGGAGGTGCTGGACGAGCCGAAGCTCGCCGCGCCGGCCGAGGTGGTGGCGCCGCTGGCCCCCCGCCGGCCGGTGCGGGTCGCCCGCGCGGTGGCGGACGCGGCGGCCCGGGCCAGCGGCCCCGGCGCCGGGGCGCGGGCGGAGGCGTTCGGCGGCAAGCCGCCCGAGCTGACCGGCCCGCTGACCCTGGCGCAGAGCATCAACGCCGCGCTCGCCGACGGGATGCTCGACCACCCGCAGATGGCCGTGTTCGGCGAGGACGTCGGGGTCAAGGGCGGCGTGTACGGGGTGACCAAGGGGCTGCGGGACCGGTTCGGCGCGGCCCGGGTCTTCGACACCCTGCTCGACGAGACCTCGATCCTCGGGCTGGGGCTCGGCGCCGGGCTGGCCGGGATGCTGCCCGTGCCCGAGATCCAGTACCTGGCGTACCTGCACAACGCCGAGGACCAGGTGCGCGGCGAGGCGGCGACCATGCAGTTCTTCTCGCAGGGGGCGTTCCGCAACCCGATGGTGGTGCGGGTGGCCGGGCTGGCGTACCAGGAGGGCTTCGGCGGGCACTTCCACAACGACAACTCGGTGGCCGTACTCCGGGACGTGCCGGGCCTGGTGATCGCGGTGCCGGCGCGGCCGGACGACGCCGCGCCCATGCTGCGCACCTGCCTGGCCAGCGCGGCGGTGGACGGCAGCGTCTGCGTCTTCCTGGAGCCGATCGCGCTCTACCACACCCGCGACCTCTACGCCGACGGCGACGGCGAGTGGCTGGCCCCCTATGCCGAGCCGGGCGCGTGGACCGGCGGGCACGTGCCGATCGGGCGGGCCCGGGTCTACGGGGTCGGCTCCGCCGAGGACGTCACGATCATCACATTCGGTAACGGGGTGCGGATGTCGCTACGCGCGGCGGCGACCCTCGCCGACGAGGGGATCGGCGCCCGGGTGGTGGATCTGCGCTGGCTCGCCCCGCTGCCGGTGGCGGACATCATCCGGGAGGCCGCCGCGACCGGTCGCGTGCTGGTGGTGGACGAGACGCGCCGGTCCGGCGGGGTGGGCGAAGGGGTGATCGCGGCCCTGGTCGACGCCGGATATGTCGGGGCGGCGCGGCGAGTAGCCGGAGTTGACTCGTTTGTACCATTAGGTCCGGCGGCGCGTCAGGTTCTGGTCTCCGAGGAAGCAATTACCCAGGGTGCCCGTACGCTGCTGGCACGGTAAATTCCGTTCCACCCGGTGCGCCACTTGCGCGGGGAGCCACAACTGTGTGGACTTGCCTGACGGCGTCGCACGACGTCGCCAGCAGGGATGAGATGAGGAGGCACGCGACAGTGAGCGCGACCGCTGGTCAGGCCGCCGACGGGGTACGCAGCCTGGCGGACCGGTTCGGAATCGAGCCGGGGATGGTCGTCATGGAGATGGGGTACGACGACGACGTCGACCAGGATCTCCGGGACGCCCTGACCGACCGCTGTGGAGAGCTGGTCGACGAGGACACCGACGAGGTGGTCGACGCAGTGCTGGTCTGGTACCGCGACGGCGACGGTGATCTCTTCGAACTCCTCGTCGACGCCCTCGGCCCGCTGGCCGACAACGGTGTCGTGTGGCTGCTCACGCCCAAGGCCGGGCGCGAGGGGCACGTCGAGCCGAGCGAGATCGCCGAGTCCGCGCCCACCGCCGGCCTCCAGCAGACCTCGACCGTCAACGCCGGCCGGGACTGGAGCGGCGCCCGCCTCGTCCTGCGGCGCGGGGCCAAGGGCAAGAAGTAGGTGCCTCTGTGGCACCCGGCGGCGCCCATCGCCGGGTGTGGCAGGCTGGTGCCCATCCGACCCCATCCTGAGGAGCTCGCATGCCGATCGAGGTTGGCGCCGAGGCGCCGGACTTCGTGCTCAAGGACCAGAACAACCAGGAGGTCCGGCTCTCGGACTTCCGCGGCAAGCGCACCGTGCTGCTGGTCTTCTACCCGCTCGCCTTCACCGGCATCTGCCAGGGTGAGCTGTGCGAGGTGCGGGACAACCTCAACGAGTACGTCAACGACGACGTCCAGGTGCTCACCGTCAGCGTCGACTCGGTCTACGCCCACAAGATCTGGGCTGACCGGGAGGGCTACCAGTTCCCGCTGCTGGCCGACTTCTGGCCGCACGGCGCGGTCGCCCAGGCGTACGGCGTCTTCAACGACGTCGCCGGCATCGCCAACCGGGGCACCTTCGTCATCGACAAGGCGGGCGTGGTGCGCTTCGCCGAGATGAACATGCCGGGCGAGGCCCGTGACCAGCAGGGCTGGCGCAAGGCCCTGGCGGAGGCCGTCGCGGCCTGACCAACCGGGCACACCGTACGACCGGGCCGGCGGGTGGCAGGGTAAGCTTGCCAGCCTCCGGCCCGCCGTACGGGCGTTCCGGGCGCGTAGCTCAGTGGGAGAGCACTCGCCTTACAAGCGAGGGGTCGCAGGTTCGAAACCTGCCGCGCCCACCACATACCACCAGCGGAAACCGCCCCCGAGAAGATCACTCCCCGGGGCGTTGACAGCAACGGTGACAGCAACAGCGGTCACGAGAGCCGTCCGTCGAGCTTCCCGAGCGCCTGCCGCATGGCATCAGGGCGGCCCTGAACGGGCCGCACACGCCGCCGCCTGGGCGCGCGCCGGCCGCTGCCGCGCGTTGCGGCCCGTGTTTCTGCAACGGCCGGTCTGAGCCCGACTCGAAAGCGCCTGGGGCGGCTCTCCAGCGATGCTCGGAAACCTTGCAGGCCGATCCACCGGCAAGAGGGCTCCGCAAAGGCGGGCGAGTCGTTGACGCACCTGGCCGACCACAGCGTCAGAAACGCGAGAACTCGTGGCAGGGTGCTGCTGACCGTCTGAATCTGGATCCGAGGAGAACCATGTCGAAGGACGCCACCGTCGATCTCATCCGGTCGTTGATCGAGGCCATGGACGGACCGTCGTTGGCCAGGGAGATGCGCGGGCCCGTGGAGGGCTGGGAGTCGCTAGCGATGATCCTGGAGTTCGGCGAAGGCTATCGCAGTACGCACGGGTACGCGTACTCGCCCGACGGCGTCATCACGGCCGTGGCCTGTGACTGGTCGAGCATCGAATCGGCGGTCCATGCGTACTTGGGGAGCCACTACAAGCCCGGTGATCTGCTGCCCGTGAAGATCCTCGTGCAGTTCGACCGGACGACCGGCAGGTACCAGGTGACGTTCGAGGACACGGACGAGGAACGCTGGGCGGTGAAGCCGGCGAACTACAGGGAGATGCGCGAAGCGCTGCGCCCGAAATTCGACTGACACAGTCGTCGTTCAAGCCAATAGCTTGAGCCGACGCCCGGAGCCGAGTCCAGATGGCCCTCCGTGCCGGAACGTGGTGGAGTTCCGCTTCGAGGTCTGAGACCCGAACCGCCATACTCGCCCTGTGGCTCTCGTAGCTGAAGCATCCTCCCCGCCTCCATAGTGGGTGGTGCCCGTGGTGGCAGGCGCCCACCCGTCACCACCAGGACCGACGCCGGCCCGAAGGGGTGCGGAGGTGCTGGCAGGATCATGGCGAGGGCCAGCTCGCGCCCGGCAGCGGTCAGGTGACGTTGTCCGACGTCACGGTCGCCCCGGTCGCCGGCTGCTCGCAGTTTGCGCCGAAGGTGTGCGCCACGGACTGGCCCCAGTCCGTCGAGTCGGCCTGCACCTGGAAGTGCAGGTGCGGTGCGGTCGATCGGCCCGTGTTGCCTGAGAGCGCGATTGCCTGTCCCTGCGTCACCTGGTCGCCCACGTTCACGAGCACGCCGTTGGCCTGGATGTGGAAGTACCAGCTCGTGAATCCGCCGGCGTGGCGGAGCCGTACGGCGTTGCCCCAGTTCTGCAGGCTCCCGTTCGGGAACGGGGTGTTAGCCGGAGTGGTCGGCTGGTTGGGGTCGTAGGTCGTTGTCTGGTTCTCCTGGAGCCACTCGACGGTACCTTCGCGGGCGGCGCGGATCTCGGTGCCCGCGGGCAGGTCGAAGTCGAAAGCCCAGGACTGGCTGCCATTGTGGGAGCCGGCGGGGTTGTTGTTTCCTTGTCCAACTCTGTGAGCGACCCCGCCCTTCCACGGGTACCGGTAGGCGCCGACCGGATCTTCGTCGAGGTCAAGGCACGCAATCCTGAGCCCCTGCTGGAAGTACGCGCCGTCCTCGGTCTTGAAGTCGACAACGTGTCGCCGCCAACTGCACCACTGGGTGCCGTCCCCCGGACGCCACACTGCGGCGAGCCGCCCACTATCGGTCGTCAGAGTGCCGAGGCGCAGCCCTTGGGCGAAGTAGGTCCGGTCCCGGGCAGCGAAGTCGTCGCCCGACATGCCCCAGTGCACCCATTGTGTGCCGTCGCCGGGG
>NZ_JBFAVI010000034.1:0-35520 GCF_040679695.1 Micromonospora sp. NPDC052213 | reverse complement strand
CGCCATACGGCGGCGAACTTTCCGTCCTTGATCAGGAGGGTGGTGATGCGGAGTCCTTGTGGGAAGTAGGTGGAGTCCTTGGCTTTGAAGTCGTCTTCCGACATGCCCCAGTGCACCCATTGTGTGCCGTCGCCGGGGCGCCATACGGCGGCGAACTTTCCGTCCTTGATCAGGAGGGTGGTGATGCGGAGTCCTTGTGGGAAGTAGGTGGAGTCCTTGGCTTTGAAGTCGTCCTCCGACATGCCCCAGTGCACCCACTGCGTGCCGTCGCCCGGGCGCCATACAGTTGCGAAGGCATCGGTCATGGTGTCCCCCCTGTCAGGCGGTGGGTAAGGCGGCCGGCTCCATCACGTCTATTCCTCGCATCCCGAGGCGCCTTGGAGCCTGGTGGCGGCGGCGAGGCTGGGTCGAGCACCGTCCCCAGGCCGTTTTCGGCACCCATCATGACGAAACCTTCTTCGCCTCTTCCAGTGCCTTCTCGTACTCCTTCTTGGCTACCGTCAGCCTCGCCTGAAGTTCGAGCATGGCGTCTCGCCGTTCCTCGGCGGTTTCACCCGGACCTACCTGACCCAGCAAAGCCTTGACCGACGGCGTGTTCATGGCTGGGGTGTAAGGGTTCTCGGGATTCAGGAGATGCTCGACATGGTTGAGCGCCATCGAGATGGTCTGGACCCTTTCGAGAGCTTGCAGCAGATTGTTCTGCGCCTCCTGCTCCGCGGGGCTGAGATCTACCTCGTCCGAATCCGAGTCCATGAGCGCTCATCCTTACCGTGAGGACTGTTCGCAGGCCAAGCGGTTGTCATCCGAGTTTAAGAACTTTTCACCGGATACGCGTGACAACGGCCGGTTGTCCGACTCGGCGCCATGAATCCACGGCGGCCAACGCGAGCGGAGTTCAGGACGAGCGGCGAGTGCCACCGGTGCGGAACCTGCCGCGCCCACACCGGCCAGCACGCGCAGCGGGCCGCCGGATCACCGGCGGCCCGCTGCGTCTCAGGTCGTCGTACCGCTGAGCAGGCAGCCGGCGGTCAGCTCGCGCAGACGGCGTACGCCCGCACCTTCCAGTTGCTGCTGAAGCCGTCCTCGTCCTCCGCGGCGCCGACGGTCACGGTGGTCGAGGTCGTGGCCTGCATCTGGGTCAGGCGCACCTGGCCGTCGCCGCCGAGGATCTCGCCGCCCACACCGTGCACCCGGGTGCCGGACGGGCAGGTGGCCACGACCGACCGGGTGGCGGCGGAGCTGTAGAGGCTGTCGTTGATGACCCGCTGCTCACCGGGCAGCGGGTCGGCGCAGATCGCGGTGGCGTCCAGCCACCACGTGCCGGCGAATCCGGTGCCGTCCTCGGCGCCCGCCACCACGACGCTGTTCTGGTAGATGCGCAGATCCTCCAGGACGACCTCGCTGTTCGACGCCCCGACGACCGCGCCGCCGACCCCGATGGCGTGCTTGCCGGCCGGGCAGGACTTCTCGAACCAGTTCGATGTGCCGAAGCTGCTGGGCGCCGAACTGCCGGTCACGGTCACCAGGCCCGCGGGCGCGGGGGCGCACACGGCGCTCGCCGTGATCGCCCAGTCGCCGCCGAACCCGTTCTCGTCCTCCCGGCCGGTCACCGAGTACGTGTCGCCGTCGACCAGCGGCCGCATGATGTCCATGCCGATCTGCCCGAGGCCCGAGCCGGTGATCGCGCCGCCACCGCCGATGACCTTGCTGCCGGCCGGACAGGTCGCGTTCTGCGACTTGGCGAAGGTGGTGCTGGAGCCGGTCGTCGTCTTGATGCTCAGGCCGGGCACCGCCGCCACCGGCCCGGTGAGGACCACCTGGCCGAGCACGAGCGCGCTCAGCGCCGCCCCACCCACGGCCGCCGTCCGACGCGACCACCGGGTGCGGTTCGATCCCTCTCGCATGGTGTCTTTCCTTCCTGGTTGTTCGTAGCGATGACACCGGTAGGAGCGCGGTGGGGTCGGGATGCCAACAGAAACTCCCGAAGAAAAAATTCGGCGGCTTTACTGGACGCGTCGAGGAGCAGCGAGGGACACGGATGAACACGGCGGCACAGGACGACACCGCACTGGTCGAGGCGGTGCGCCGCGGCGAGCGGGCCGGGCTGGAGGGCATGTACCGGCGGTACGCCGACCGGCTGTACACGTACGCCCGGACCATGCTGCGCGAGCCGGAGGCCGCCGCGGACGCCGTGCACGACGCCTTCCTCACCGCAAGCCAGCGCATCGGCCAGCTGCGGGAGCCCGACCGGCTGCGCTCCTGGTTGTACGCGATCGTGCGCAACGAATGCCTCCGGCAGCTCCGGGAGCGGGCCCGCTCCCTGCCGCTGGAGGAGGCCGACGAGCCGGTGGCCGACGCCGTCGACCCGGCCACGGGCGTCAACGCCGAGCAGGTACGCGACCTGGTGCACAGTGCCGCCGCCGCGCTGAACCCGGGCGACCGCGAGGTGGTCCACCTGGCCATCCGCCACGACCTGTCGTCCGCCGACATCGGCGCGGCCCTCGGGGTGCCCGCGAACCACGCGCACGCCCGCCTGTCGCGTGCCCGTTCGCAGCTCGAACGGGCGCTGGGGGCGCTGCTGGTGGCCCGTACCGGGGCCCGGGACTGCCCCACCCTCGCCGGCCTGATCGACGGCTGGCAGGGGCGGCTCACGCCGACCCTGCGCAAGCGGGTCTCGCGGCACATCGAGAGCTGCGCGGTGTGCGGACTGGTCCGACGGGAACAGCTCAGCCCGTCCGCGCTGCTGTCGGCGTACACGGCGCCGGCCTTCCTGGTCGTTGCCGACACGGTGTGGCCGAGACTGGCCGAGGTCTGCGCGACCGATGCCCTGGCCGGGACGGCGGACGCTCCGGCGAGTCCGGTCACGGCCGACCCGGCGACCGACCCGGCGCGTGCGGCGGACCAGCCCTCCGTGGCGGAGGGTGCCGGGCCGGTGGACGGACCGGTCGACGGGCCCGCGCCGGCGGCCGGCGAGGCGGCGCCCCCGGGCGGCGAGACCGTGGCCCCGGCCGGCGAGGCGGCGCCCCCGGACGGTGCGGCCGTGGCCCCGGACGGTGCGGCCGTGGCCCCGGGCGGCGAGGCGGTGCCGCGCGGTGCGGTGGTGCAGGGCGGTGCGACGCACCGTGCGGTGGCGCCACGGTCCGGCCGGTCTCGTACCGTTCGGCCCGCCGCCGGTGCGGACCACGCGGTGCGGACGACCCCGCCGGGCCGCGACCGGCGCCGTCGGCGGATGGCCGCGACCGCGGCTCTGCTGATCCTTCTCGCCGTCCTCGGCACCTGGGCACTGACAACCGGTCGCCCGACCGCCGGCCGGGACGGCTCCGGCCGACCGGTGTCCGAGGCGCTCGCCTCAGCGGCCGGTGGCCCGGCGGAGCCCGCCGCCGCGCCGCTGCCGTCCGGCACGGTCACGCAAGCCGGCACGCCGGGGCCGGCCGGCGTCACGGGTGCGACACCCGGGACCGCTGCCGGGCCGGCGGGCGGCGACGCGGCCGCCCGGACGGATGCGCCCGCCGCGCCCGACGCCGTGCCGAGCGGCGCCGTACCGACCACCTCCAGGCCGCCGGTCGCGCCCCGGCCGACCGCCACACCGCAGGTCGCAGCGCCGTTCACCGTCTCCGCCACCGCGCGGGTGCGCTGTGGCGCGGACACCTACAGCCTCGTGGTGCAGGCCACCGGCAGTGCCACGCTCGGTGGTGCCGAGGTCCACTGGACACCCACCGGGGGCAGGACGTCGGTCCGGGCCATGACGACGGACGGATCGGCCGCGCGGGTGACCGTCGGTCGGCTGCGTGCGCCGACGCTGACCTGGTCCGTACGGGCGACCACAGCGGACGGCCGCACGGCGCGGAGCGCGACCTACACGATCACCGACCCGTGCGTCCGGCCGGGGTAGCCGGTACGGCCCGACGCGCCGTGCGGCGGTGACGGCCGGCTGCGCCGCCGGTGCCCGATGCCCGAAGCGCGGGGGCCGGCTCCGGTCTCGGTGGCACGGGCTCCCGGCCAGCACTGCGCGGCGCCTGCGCGGGGCAGCCCGGAAGCGGGGATTGGCATACGGTGCCGGGGTGGTGACCCTGAGGCTCGAGCCGATGACCGAGAGGCAGTACGTCCGCTACCGGGAGCGGGCGGAGGAGAGCTACGCGCAGAACATCTGCGATTCCGGGGCGATGCCGCTGCCGGAGGCGCGCCGAAAGGCGCAGGAGGACTACGGGACACTGCTGCCCGACGGCCTGGCGACGGAGGGCCACCACCTGTGGACGGCCTACGACGGCGACGACGAGGTCGGCATGCTGTGGCTCCACGTCGAACAGAAGTCGGACGGGCCGCACGCCTTCGGCTACGACTTCGAGGTGCGGGCGGACCTGCGGCGGAAGGGCTACGGCCGCGCCATGATCCAGGCGGTCGAGAAGCTGTGCCGGGAGTGGGGAGTCGTCTCCATCGGCCTGAGCGTCTTCGGCTTCAACCTTCCCGCCCGGACGTTGTACGAACAGATGGGCTTCGAGGTGACGGCTCTCCGGATGCGCAAGCGGCTGTAGCCGGGGAGGACGGCACGCACGCCGGTGCCGGCCGGCGGCTCGCGTGCAGGCGGCTGTGCCAGAACAACACCACGTCGCCCACCAGCTCGCCGGTGTCGGCGACCTCGACGCCGAGCGTCAGCGACTGCCCCTCGTCGGTGAGTTCCCGGCGCGCCCACACCGACGAGATCCGGTCGACGACGACCTGGCGGGTCATCGGCTCGAAGGGTACGTAGCGGCACACGTCCGGCCGGCTGCGGTAGGCGAGCAGCGCGTCGACGTCACCGCCGGTCAGCGGCCGCAGCAGCAGCCGCTCGGTGCGGACCGGGTACCGCGGACGTAGGGCGACCTGCGTGGGAACCGACATCGCGTCATCGTGCCACCGCCTCGCCCCGTACGCCGTCCGCGGCGCCCGGGCGCACAGCTCTTCGACTGCCCGGACGGCCGGCGGATGTCGTACCGACGGGGTTGGATGAGGGCATGAGCTACGCGGAGTTCAACGGGCTGCGCCTGTGGTGGGAGGAGCACGGCGAGGGCCCGCCGCTGCTGCTGTTGCACGGCGGCTTCGGGGCGGTGGAGATGTTCTCGGCGATCCTGCCGGCCCTGGCCGGGCGTCGCCGGGTGATCGCGGTCGACCTCCAGGGGCACGGGCGCACCGCCGACGTCGACCGTCCGCTGCGTTTCGAGTCGATGGCCGACGACGTCGCGGCGCTTGTCACCCGGCTCGGCCTGGCCGAGGCCGACCTGCTGGGTTATTCGCTCGGCGGCGGCGTGGCGCTGCGTACCGCGATCCAGCATCCGGCGCTGGTGCGCCGGCTGGTCGTCGTCTCCGCGCCGTGCCGGCGGCAGGGCTGGTATCCGGAGGTGCTGGCGGGCATGCCCGAGCCCGACGAGAAGGCGGGCGAGCGGATGCGTGGCACCCCGCCGCACCAGCTCTACACCCGGATCGCGCCCCGGCCGGAGGACTGGCCCACGCTCTGGGCGAAGACGGGCGAGCTGCTGCGGCGCGACTACGACTGGTCGGCCGAGGTGGCCGCCCTCGTCGCGCCCACTCTGCTCGTCTTCGCCGACGCCGACTCGGTCAGCACCGCGCACATGGTGGAGTTCTTCGGGCTGCTCGGCGGTGGCCACCGGGACGCCGGCTGGGACGGCACCGACCGGCCGGCCTCCCGGCTGGCCGTGCTGCCCGGGCACACCCACTACGACGTCGTGGCCTCGCCGGCGCTGCCGGCCGTGGTCCTGCCGTTCCTGACCCATCCCGTGGCGACGCCCGGCTGACGCGGGGACCCGCCGGGCCGGGCCGGGCGCGGACCGGTGCCGGGCGCGGCGGGAGCACCGCCGCGCCCGGTGCCGGGTCAGCTGGTGAAGCCGCCGTCCACGTTGACCGCCGCCCCGGTGACGTAGCCGGCCTCCGGGCTGGCCAGGTGCGCGACGGTCGCGGCGATGTCGGCCGGCGCGGCGTAGCGGCCGAGGGCGGTGAAGCCCGCGATCGCGGCGGCGTTCGGCCCGTCCGCCGGGTTGGCGTCGGTGTCCGTCGGCCCCGGATTCACCAGGTTGGCCGTGATCCCGCGCGGCCCGAGTTCCCGGGCGAGGCCCCGGGTCAGGCCGACCAGCGCGGTCTTGCTCATCGAGTAGAGCGACAGGCCGGGGAAGACGGCCCGCTCCCCGACGTTGCTGCCGATGTTGATGATCCGGCCGCCCTCGGTGAGGTGGCGCGCGGCGGCCTGCGCGGCGAGGAAGGGGGCCCGGACGTTGACCGCGAGCGTCCGCTCCACCTCGTCGTCGCCCAGTTCCGTAACCGGGCCGACCAGGAAGACCCCGGCGTTGTTGACCAGGATGTCCAGCCGGCCCAGCTCCGCGGCCGTCCGGTCGACCGCGTCGCGGACGGCGGCGGGGTCGGCGCTGTCGGCCCGGACCGCCAGCGCCCGCCGGCCGAGCGCCTCGACCTGCTTGACCACCACCGCCGCGCGGTCGGTGGAGTGCTCGTACGTGATCGCCACGTCGGCCCCGTCCTGCGCCAGGCGCAGGGCGACGGCGGCGCCGATGCCCCGGGCGCCGCCGGTGACCAGGGCGACCTTTTCGTTCAGTGTCGTCATGCCAATGATCGTCGGCGGAGCGGCCGATCCCGGTCTGGCGGCGATCGGACGCCTCGTTCCGGGGCCCACGCGGGGTCCGATTCCCGCGACGGCGCCCCGGTCACGCTTCGGCGGGGCGGGCGTAGTGGACGATGACGACTCCACTGTCGAACGACCGGGTGCCGACCAGCTCGAACCGGCGCGGGTCGAATCCGCTGTCGGTGAGCGGAACGCCGCTGCCGATCACGTACGGGTTGAGCTTGACGACCAGCTCGTCGACCTCGGGCAGGAGTTGGCCGGCGAGCTGGCCGCCGCCGCAGAGCCAGATGTCGCGGCCGGGGCGGCGCTTCAGCTCGCGGACGAACTCCACGGGGTCGGCGGAAACGATCTCCACCTCTGGCTCGGCGGCCGGGGGCAGGGTGCGGGAGAAGACGTACTGCTTGAGGTGGGCGTACGGGCTGGTGACGCCGATCTTGAGGGCCGGGTCGTAGGTGGCCCGGCCCATCACCAGGGCGTCGAAGCGGCCCTCCGGCTCGTCGATGCCGAACTGCGGGTGGGCGAACGTGGGGAGCGTCTGCGACCAGTGCGCCGCGAGGTGGGCGGCCACGTCGGGGTCCAGACGGAGGAAGTCGGGTGATCCGTCGGGGGCGGCGATGAAGCCGTCGAGGGTGCTGGCGACGTAGTACACGAGCTTGCGCATGGGGCTCCGTCCGGGATCGGCGTGCGGGTGGCGGGTCGGTGCGGACGGCGTCAACGGTCCTCGGACTCCGTGCCCGGGCGGGTGTAGTGCAGCAGCACCGGCCCGCTGGGGAACGGCCGGGCCTCGACGAGGTCGAACCGGCGCGGGTCGAAGTCCCGGGTGGCCAGCGGGATGCCGCTGCCAATCGCGACCGGGTACAGCTTGATCATCAGCTCGTCGACCTCGGGCAGGAGCTGGCCGGCGAGCTGGCCGCCACCGCAGAGCCAGATGTCGCGGCCGGGGCGGCGCTTCAGCTCGCGGACGAACTCCACGGGGTCGGCGGAGACGATCTCCACCTCCGGCTCCGCGGCCGGGGGCAGGGTGCGGGAGAAGACGTACTGCTTGAGATGGGCGTACGGGCTGGTGACGCCCTCCGCGAGCGCCGGGTCGTAGGTGCTCCGGCCCATCACCACGGCATCGAACCGGGCGTTGGGCGCGTCGATCCCGAGGGCCGACCGGTACGCGGTGGGCACCACCTCCGGCAGGAGGCCGTTCACGTACGCGCCGAGGTCGGCCTCGATGGGGAAGAAGTCCCAGGACCCGTCGGGGCCGGCGATGAAGCCGTCGATGGTGCTGCCGACGTAGTACACGAGCTTGCGCAAACCGTTCCCCAATCACTACTGGTGTCGTGGATGAATGTACTACAGCAGTCGTGGATACTGCTAGGGTCTTTTCCATGGCGCGGAACGTGGAGCGACGGGCGGCCCTGGCGGACGCGGGGCTGCGGGTGCTGGCGGCGACCGGGGCGCGGGGGCTCACCCACCGGGCCGTCGACGCCGAGGCGGGCGTGCCGACGGGCACCGCCTCCAACTACTTCCGCTCGCGCGACGCCCTGCTCGGCGCGCTCGGCGAGCGGATCATGGAGCGGTTCGCCCCGGACGAGGGGGTCCTGGCCGAGCTGGGCGCCCGCGAGCCGTCGCTGGAGCTGTTCGTCGACTACCTGCGGTACATCGTCGAGCGGACCACCCGGCAGCCCGACCTCACCCGGGCCCTGATCGAGCTGCGGCTGGAGGCGGTCCGCCGCCCCGACCTGGCCCGGGTCCTCGGCGACACGCTGCGCCGGGGCTACCGCGACGACGTCGCGTTCCACGTCGCGTCCGGGTTGCCGGGCGGCGCGTTCGAGGTCGCCCTGCTGCACTACGCCATGGACGGGCTGCTGCTCGATCTGCTCAGCACGTCCATCGACGCCGGTTTCGACCCCGACGAGGTGGTCGTGGCGTTCGTGTCCCGGCTGGTGGGCGGCGCCACCGACCGGTGACCCACGGAACGTGACCACGCCCGGACACCGGGGACCGGACGCGACGGGGCGTGTCGCCCCGCCCGGGTCGGTCGCCCAGGAGTGTTCCCCGGCGCAGCGGGAAACCGTCCCCGGACGCACCTGGGGAGGAGCGACCGATGACGCGTGGCGGCGGACTGACGATCGGCGTGCTCGGCTCGTACGGGGGCCGCAACCTCGGCGACGAGGCGATCCTGACCGGACTCCTGGCCGACCTGCGGGAGCAGGAGCCGGACGGGCGGATCATCGTCTTCTCGCGTAACCCCGAGCACACCCGGGTCGCCCACCCCGACGTCGAGGCGGTGCCGTGGGAGGGGATCAGCCGCACCGACTCCGCGCTGGTCCTGGGCCAGCTCGACGTGCTGATCCTCGGCGGCGGCGGCATCCTCTACGACCGGGAGGCCCGCCGCTACCTGCGGGTGGTCCGGGTCGCCCAGGAGCGCGGGCTGCCGTTGCTGACGTACGCGGTGGGGGTCGGGCCGCTCAGCGAGAGCATCGACACCGGGATGGTGCGGGAGACCCTGGCCAGCGCCGCCCAGGTGACCGTGCGGGACCAGGAGTCCCGGATGGTGCTGGAGGAGGCGGGGCTGCTCAACCCGATCACCGTCACCGCGGACCCGGCGTTCCTGCTCGAACCCGAGGACTTCCCGGCGGAGCTGCTCCGCGAGGAGGGCGTGCCGGCCGGGAAGCGGCTGGTCGGGATGAGCGTACGGGAGCCGGGCCGGGCTGCCGAGCGGCTCGACGTCGACGGCTACCACCGCCTGCTGGCCCAGATCGGCGACTTCCTCGTGCACCGGATCGACGCGTACGTGCTCTTCGTCCCGATGGAGCGCGACGACATCCGGCACTCGCACGGCGTGTTGTCGCACATGACCACCGCCGAGCGGGGCCGGATCCTGCACGGCAGCTACCAGCCCGAGCAGGTGCTCGGGCTGATGCGTCACTTCGACCTGGCCGTGGGCATGCGGCTGCACTTCCTGATCTTCGCCGCGATGGTCGGCACGCCGTTCCTGCCGCTGCCGTACGCCGGCAAGGTCTTCGACCTGGCCCAGCGGCTCGGTGTGCCGGCGCTGCGGGGCGTGGAGCGGGAGGTGGAGGGCCCGCTGCTGGCCGAGGTCGACCGGCTCTGGGACGAGCGGGAGAAGCGGGCCGAGGCCACCGCCCGGCGGGTGGCCGGCGTGTGCGACGAGGCCCGGGGGACCTCGCAGGTCACCCGTGCGGTGCTGGAGAGCCTCCGCGCCCGCACCCTGAGCGGGGTGGCCTGAGGTGGCGGCGTCCACCGGCCCCGGCCCGCCGCCGAACCCGGGCCGCGGGCCGGCTCAGACCGCCGGCCCGCGCCAGCAGTAGCGCCACCGGTCGGCCCCGGCATCCCCGGACTCCAGCTCGTAGATCTCCGCCTCGGCCAGTCCTTCCGGGCCGAGGTGGTGGTGGGTCAACGGCGGGCGGCCGTTCGTGTCCAGCTCGACAGTGACCGTCTCGCCGTCGGCCGTGCCACCCACCAGCGGGATTTCTGCCGTTGATGCCATGCGCCCATCCTGCCCCGCCCGGCCCGACCCTGCAGCGGATAGCGCGGCAGCGCGGAGGCCCGCCGGACGGCACGGCGAGGGGCAGCGCGCGGGCCCGCCGGACGACTAGGGTCCGCGGATGGCGGAGATTCGGATCGACCCCACGCTCGGCCCGGTGCTGGCCCGTACGGGCGACGAGCGGGCCGTGCTCGAAGCGTTCCTCGACTTCCACCGGGGTGTGCTGCTGCGCAAGCTGCGCGGGCTCTCCGACGCCGACGCGGCCCGCCGGCTGCTGCCCTCGGCCACCACCGTCGCGGGCCTCGTCAAGCACCTGACCCTGGTGGAGCGGAACTGGTTCCCGTGCCTGCTCGCCCCCGGCCCGGGCGACGTCTACCTCACCTCGGAGGAGGACGCGTCGGCGAGCTTCGCGCTGACGGCGGAGGACACCGTCGAGCGGCTCGCCGGGGCGTACGAGCGGGCGTGCGCCCGGTCCCGGGAGGTCGCCGGGCGGTTCGACCTCGACCACGTCGTCCCGCACCCGCAGCTCGGCGAGGTCTCGCTGCGCTGGATCCTGGTGCACATGGTCGAGGAGACCGCCCGGCACGCCGGGCACGCCGACATCCTCCGCGAGTTGACCGACGGCGCCACCGGCGCCGTCTGACGGCCATCCGGGAGGCGGTGCCGCCCGCACCCTGACGTCAGGGGCGTGGCAGCAGGCCGGCCGGGTACTCCATGCCGTCGTGGGTGCAGGCCGCCGCCGCGACCCGGGCCCCGTACGCCGCCGCGGCGGCCGGCGGCACGCCGCGCAGCCGGGCGGCGATCACGCCCGCCGCGAAAGCGTCCCCGGCGCCGTTGGTGTCGACGACCGGGGCGGGCGCCTCGGCGGCGGGCACCCGGGTCGGCCCGCCGTCGCCGGTGTGCAGGTCGGCGCCGGCCGCCCCGTGGGTCACCAGCACCGTGCGGGGCGCCAGCGCGGCGGCCAGCGCGGCGGAGCCCGCGCCCAGCCGGACCCCGCTGACGAAGATCACGTCGGCCGCCTCGGCGAAGGGGCGGTGGTAGGCGTTCTCGCCGTCCCAGTCGTGCAGGTCGGTGGAGAGGGCGGCCCCGTCGGCGAGCCCGGCGCGCAGGGCGGGCAGCAGGGGAGGGACCCAGTCCATGATCGACAGATGCACGTGCGCCGAGTCGCGGGCCAGCGCCGCCAGCTCGGCCGCCGCGAACGGGGCGGGCCCCCGCCACGGACGCGGGTCGTAGAGGGACATCCGCCGCCCCGCCGGGTCCACCATGTTCACCGACCGCCGCGTGCCGGCCGGGGCGTCGCCGAGCACGGCGTGCACACCGGTGCGGGCCAGCGCCGCCCGGACCACGTCCCCGGCCGGGTCCGCGCCGAGGACGTCGACCACCGCCACCCGGAGCCCGAGCGCGTGCGCGGCGAGCGCCAGCCCGGAACCGGTGTTGCCGATTCGCAGCTCGATGGGGTCGACGGTGACGGAGTCCGCGGCGGGCAGCGGGATAGCGGGCACCCGCACCCGCACGTCCACGCCGAGGCCGCCGATCACGAGGAGGTCGAACATTCGGCCGACCCTAGTCGGAGCGGGTCGGCAGGGCGCTGCCGGCCGACCCGCTCCGGGGGTCACTCCAGCGGCTGGGGTTCGAGCTGGTCGGGCGCGGGGGCGGTGCGCTGCCGCGGCGTCGTCGTCCGGCGGACCGCCGGGCCCTCGCTCTCCCAGCCGCCGGCCGCGTCGTGGTAGCCGGCGAGGCCGAAGCGGCTGCCCACGGTCAGCGGCCGGCCCGATATCCTCGCCGAGTCGTCACGAGGAGGGGGACGCGTGCTGGTCGTCCACGGGGTGTGGCGGTGGGGCGTCGGGCTCGCCGTCTGGGCCGAGGACAGCACGCTGCCGGCCCGCGCGCCGCGCCGCCCCGGCCGGGCGCCCCGGGAGCGGCCGCACCCGTTCGCGGCCGGCCATCCGGCGCTGGCCGCCGCGCTGGCCGAGGCGGCCGATCCCGCCGACCTCGGCACGGCACTGCTCACCCTCCCCACCCGGGCCGGCTCGCCGCTGGACTCGCCGGAGCTGGTCCGCACCGCCGTCGCGGAGCCGGTCCGTGGGCCGGTCACCCTCGCCGGGTGGCGCGTTCCCGTCCTCCGGTACGCCCCGGACGCCGCCCTGGCCCTGCTGCGCGGGCTCGACGGGCTGGCCGTCGTGCCCGGCGCGACCCTGCGTCACCTCGCCGAGCTGGCCGACTTCGCGGTCGAGCTGGCGGCCCGGGGCCGGGTCCTGCCCGGCCTCGCCGCCCCGGCGCCGGCCGGCTCCACCGACGGCGCCCCCGCACCGGCCGGGCGGTCCGAGGGCGCGGGCAGGTCGGGGAAGGCCGGCCACGACGGCACGCGCCGTCGCGCGTCGCAGGGCGGCGACTGGTCCACCGCGGACGGGCAGCGGGTGCGGGTCGCCGCCCGGGCGGTGTGGCGGCCCCTGCTGACCGGCACGGACGCCGCCTGGGCGCGGGCGCTGGCGCTGGCCCTGCCGCCGGCCGCGCGCGCCACCGCCGACGCGCCGGCCCGCCCGCGCACCACCGGCGACGACGGGCCGGGCATCGACGACGGGCCGGGTGAGCTGGTCGCCGACGCGCTCGACGCGCTCACGGACGCCGCGGTCCGGGCAGCTCTCGCGGAGACCGCGCTGGCCCGGGGCGTACGCCCGAACGGCGCCGTGCCGGCCTGGCTGGCCGCCCTCTCCGGACCGGTCCGGGACTTCGCCGCCGAGCCGGCCGCGCTGGACACCCTCCGTGCCGAGCTGGCCGCCTGGCAGCGCGACGCGGCCGGCGGCGCGGTGCGGGCGAGCTTCCGCCTGGTCGAGCCGCCCGCCGACGAGATCGCCGAGCCGGTCGTCGTGGTGCCGGCCGACCCGGCGGCACCGGTCGCGACGGGCGGGACGTGGCGGGTCGAGTTCGGGCTCCAGGCGGCCGACGAGCCGAGCCTGCACGTGGACGCCGGGCAGGTCTGGCGGGCGCCGGAGACCGTCGCCGGGCTGGCCGGCCGGCGGGACGACCCGCAGGAGACCCTGCTCGCCGAGCTGGGCCGGGCCAGCCGGCTCTGGCCCGAGCTGGACACCGCCCTGCGCACCGCGACGCCGGAGGCGCTGGAGCTGGACGTCGAGGGCGCGCACCGGTTCCTCCGCGAGGGCGCGCCGGTGCTGCACGCCGCCGGCTTCGCCGTGCTGCTGCCGTCCTGGTGGCGGCGCCCGTCGTCGCGGCTGGGCGCCCGGTTGCAGGCCCGCAGCCGGACCGCCCCCGGCACCGTCGCCGCGGACGGCGGGGTCGGGCTGGACGCCCTCGTCGACTACCGCTGGGAGGTGGCCCTCGGCGACCAGCCGCTGACGGCCGAGGAGTTGGCGTCGCTGGCCGCGCTGAAGACCCCGCTGGTGCGGCTGCGCGGGCAGTGGGTGGAGCTGGACCCGAAGCGCCTCGCGGCCGGCCTGCGGCTGCTCCGTTCCTCCGGCGAGCTGACCGTCGCCGACCTGCTCCGCCTGGGCCTGGCCGACGGCGGTCAGCCCGACGCCCTGCCGGTGCTGGAGGTGAGCGCGGACGGCGCGCTCGGCGACCTGCTGGCCGGGGCGGTGGAGCGGCGACTCACCCCGCTCGATCCGCCGCCCGGGTTCCACGGCACGCTGCGGCCGTACCAGCGGCGGGGGCTGGCCTGGCTGGCGTTCCTGCAGTCGCTCGGGCTCGGCGGGGTGCTCGCCGACGACATGGGGCTGGGCAAGACGGTGCAACTGCTCGCCCTGCTCGCGCAGGACCCGCCGGAGGCCGGCCCGACGCTGCTGGTCTGTCCGATGTCGCTGGTGGGCAACTGGCAGCGGGAGGCGTCCCGGTTCACGCCGGAGCTGCGCGTACACGTGCACCACGGCGCGGAACGGGCGCGGGGGACGGCGTTCGCGACGGCCGTGCACGAGGCGGACCTGGTCGTCACCACCTACTCGGTGGCGGCCCGGGACGCGGTCGACCTGGCCGGCATCGACTGGCACCGGGTGGTGGTCGACGAGGCCCAGGCGATCAAGAACGCGGCCACCCGGCAGGCCGAGGCCGTCCGCGCGCTGCCCGCCCGGCACCGGATCGCGGTGACCGGCACGCCGGTGGAGAACCGGCTGGCCGACCTCTGGTCGATCATGCAGTTCGCCAACCCGGGCCTGCTGGGCCCGGCGGCGAGCTTCAAGAAGGCGTACGCGGAGCCGATCGAGCGGCACGGCGACGCCGAGGCGGCCGAGCGGTTGCGCCGCATCACCGGCCCGTTCGTGCTGCGCCGGCTCAAGACCGACTCCTCGATCATCTCCGACCTGCCGGAGAAGCTGGAGATGGAGGTGCTCTGCAACCTCACCGCCGAGCAGGCGTCGCTCTACCGGGCGGTGGTCGACGACATGCTGGCCCGGATCGAGTCCAGCGACGGCATCGAGCGGCGCGGGCTGGTGCTGGCCACCATGACCCGGCTCAAGCAGGTCTGCAACCACCCGGCCCAGCTGCTGCGTGACGGGTCGGCGCTGGACGGCCGCTCCGGCAAGCTGGCCCGGCTGGAGGAGATCCTGGACGAGGTCCTGGCGGCGGGGGAGCGCGCCCTGCTGTTCACCCAGTACGCCGAGTTCGGCGGCATGCTGCGCGGCCACCTGTCGGCCCGGTTCGGCCGGGAGGTGCTCTTCCTGCACGGCGGCGTCGGCAAGGCCGACCGGGACGCGATGGTCACCCGGTTCCAGTCCCCGGACGGGCCGGCGATCTTCGTGCTGTCGCTCAAGGCCGGCGGCACCGGGCTCACCCTCACCGAGGCCAACCACGTGGTGCACGTCGACCGGTGGTGGAACCCGGCCGTCGAGGACCAGGCCACCGACCGGGCCTTCCGGATCGGCCAGCGGCGCCGGGTGCAGGTCCGCAAGTTCGTCTGCGCCGGCACGGTGGAGGAGAAGGTGGCGGCGCTGATCGCCGACAAGCGGAGCCTGGCCGCCTCCGTCGTCGGCACCGGCGAGCAGTGGATCACCGAGCTGTCCACCGCGCAGCTGCGCGAGCTGTTCACCCTGGAGGCCGGGGCGGTGGTGGAGTGAGCGGGCAGCGCGAGCGCGACGGCGGGGCGACCGACCGGTTCGCCGACTACGGCCGGCCGCGTCGGGTCGATGGCGGGCTGCGGGCCCGCAGCACCCGGGGCGCCATCGGCCGGTCCTGGTGGTCGCGGCGCTTCCTGGAGGTGCTGGAGTCGTTCGCCCTCGGCACCCGGCTGACCCGCGGCCGGTCGTACGCGCGGGCCGGCCAGGTCGTCCGCCTGGACGTCGCCCCGGGCACCGTCAGCGCCGTGGTGCAGGGCTCCCGCGCGCAGCCGTACGAGGTGAGCATCGCGCTGACCCCGTTCCCGCCGGAGCTGTGGTCCCGCGTCGAGGCGGACCTGGCCGCCCAGGCGTTCTTCAGCGCCCGGCTGCTCGCCGGCGACCTGCCCCCGGAGCTGGAGGAGCTGTTCGCGGCGGCCGGCGCCCCGCTCTTCCCGGCCGGCGTGGCGGAGCTGCGCCAGCGGTGCAACTGCCCCGACTTCGCCGTGCCGTGCAAGCACCTCGCGGCCACCTTCTACCTGCTGGCCGAGGCGTTCGACGCCGACCCGTTCCAGCTGCTGCACTGGCGGGGCCGGGGCCGGGCCGAGCTGCTCGACCGGCTGCGCGCCCTGCGGGCCGGGACCGCCGCCGGCGCCGACGCGCCGGCCGGCCCGTCCACCGTGCCGCCGGGCGGCGACGCCGCCACCGATCCGTCCACCGTGGAGCGGCGAGATGCCGGCGGCGGGCCGTCCACACCGGAGTCCCGAGACGTCGGCGGCGGGCCGTCCGCCGTGCAGCGTCACGATGCCGGCGGCGGGCCGTCCATCGTGGAACGGGGCGCCTCCGACGGCCGGCGGGACGCCGTGGAATCCCCGCCGGTCGGGGCCGCGCGGGCGCTCGCCGGCCTGCCGCCGGCGCCGCTGGCCGAGTCGGTCGACCGGTTCTGGCTGCCGCCCGTCCCGCTGCCCGACCGGCCGCCCAGTCTGGCGACCGGGCCCGACCTGCTGCTGCGGCAGCTCGGCGCGCCGGCCCCCGCCATCGGCGGGCCCGGCCTGGTCGAACGGCTGCGGCGGGCGTACCGGCTGCTCGGCGGGTGAGGACGTCCGTCCCCTCCACCGGATCGCCGGCCGGTGTCACCCGGCGCGGTGCCGGCGGCGCGGCGCGGCCGCGCCGGCCGGCGGATCGCCGGCCCGTCGGGACCGTCGTCCCCTGGTCACAGCCAGCGGCGGCGGAACCGCCACATGAGTGCGGCGTTGGCTACCAGCACCACCGCGCAGATGGCCCCCGCCAGCCGGCCGGCCAGCACGGTCATCGCCGGGAGCGAGGCCCACAGCACGATGGTCAGAAGCATCAGCCACCGGCTCCGGCGGGCCCGGGCCCGGTGGTCGAGCCGGGCAAAGAACGCCGGGTCACTCTCCCGGAGGTGACGGGTGATCTGCTCGAACCTGCGCTGATCCTCTTTGCTGAGCATGTGCCTTCCCCTCACGCGTTCAGCGGTTCGGCGGCATACCCGCTGCGGCGGCGGCTCACGCTCCCGTCCTGGTGCTACTTTGCCGCCCGCCCGGGCGGCGGGGTGCCGGGCCCGAGGAACGGGCGCCTCAGGGCACGCTTGTCCGCACCTCAAATTCGCCTGTGCCACTGAACGCGGCGGCAAACGTCGGCTGACCGGAAATCGTTACGTCCGACCCGTGGCGTGCCGCGTACGCCCTGCTCGGGAGGTCCGTGCCGGGCCGGGTGGAAACCCCTGCCCGCCGCGCCGTGCTCCACCGCCTTCCCCAAAACCCCTGACCCGCCCCCGCCCCGCTCGCTCGCGCGATCTTGCAGCTTCGGCCCTCGTTTCGCGCTGAATGGCCGGTATGCCCGGGCACAAAGCGCAAGATCGCCGGGCCGGGCTGGGGCGGCTCAGGGCGGGGGTGGGGTGGGCTAGCGGAAGGGGCGGTGGGTGGTGGCCGGGCGGGAGCCGACCGGGCGCGGGCGGCCCGGGCGGGAGCCGGCGGGGCGGGTGGCCGCCCAGCGGCGGCGCGGCCGGTGGTGGCGGGGCGGCGGCTCGGCCCCGCCCGGCTGACGCGCGGTGTCGTCGGTGGACATGTAACCCCCGCTCCCGGCGCGGACGCGCCGTCGCCGTGCTCAACGAGCACCGGCCCTCCGGCGTCGCGTCCGACGCGCTCGGCGGGCTGCCGGCCGACCGCGGTCGCCTGGCCTGGCGGAAGAAGAACCGGCCCTTCGGCGTCGCGTCCGTCGCGTCCGAGGCGCTCGGCGGGAACCGGCGTTCCGTGCGGCCGTCGAGGGGAGGCCGTCACATGCCCCGGCGGGGAAGCGGCAGGTGCCCGGGGAGGAGGTCGGAGGTGAGCGTGACGCCGGTGGCCCGCAGGGCGTCGATCAGGGCGTTCTGCACCAGGTAGCAGTCCGGCAACTGCCAGCGGGCCTGCTCGGGCGCGACCGCCCAGCGGACGGTGCCCTCGGGCAGCCGGGTCGGCGGGGCCGGGATCCACGAGCCGGGACCGTGCCGGACCACGTGGAAACAGTGGTCCAACTCGGGGCGGAGCGGATCACCGGGGCGGACCAGGAACATCCAGCGGCCGGTCGGGGTCACCAGCACCGGCCCGCGTACGCCGACGCCGGCCGGGTGGGTCTGCACCGCGTCCAGGACGTGCCGACCGAGGTGCGTGGGGACCTCCAGCACGTCGAACGCCCGCCCGGTGGGCAGCAGCACGCCGTGCGGCCGGGTACGCCACCAGGTTGCCACCCGGGCCGGGTCGGCGCTCGCCGCGTGCTCCCAGTTCTCGAGCGCCGGGTGGCAGCCGACCGTGGGACAACCGGCGCGCCCGCAGACGAAGCGGCTGCGGGCGAGGCAGGCGCCGGGGGTGACGTCCCAGCCGTGCGCCGCGTAGCGCACGGCCACGCGACGCAGCCGTACGCGCTCCAAGGGCGACAGTTGCACGACGCGCGGCCCGACGTTCCCCCACATGTGCCATCTCCCTTCGCCGGACCCGGTCGGCGTCCAGGTCGCATGTCGAGCACCGTCACTGCCGTAACCCGCGATCGTTGAGCTGACGAACGGCTCATGCAACTTGCACGAAAAATACGAGAACTGGCTGTACGGCTGACGTACATGCTGTGCGACCAGCGGAACTCTGAGGCGTACCGCGCCCGCAACCGCGATGGGTCGACCGGCCGCAGGCCGGGGTCTCAGCCAGGGGAGGGATGGGCAGATGGACGAGTTACCCATTGGGCGGCGGGTGGCCTACTGGCGGGGGCGGCGCAAGATGTCCCAGCAGGTCTTCGCGGACCGGCTGGGCAAGTCGAAGAGCTGGGTGGACAAGGTCGAGCGCGGGGTGCGCCGGCTGGACAAGTTCTCCGTCCTCTACGAGATCGCCGACATCCTCCAGGTCGACGTGCAACTGCTGCTCGGCAAGGACCCGGAGCGGCGTACGGACGCGTTGAACTGCATCGACCAGGTCGAGGTGCAGGAGATCCGGGCGGCCCTGGAGCGGTACGACTCGATGAGCGCGTACTTCGACGCCGCGCCGTACCCGCCCCCGCTGGACGACATGCGCAAGGCCGTCAACCACGCCTGGCTGACCTACCAGTACGGCCGCTACGGGATGCTCACCCGGGCGCTGCCGAAGCTGCTGCGCGACGCGCAGGCCGCCGACGCCGGCTACGGCGGCGACGAGGGGCGGGAGGCGGCCCACCTGCTCGGTCAGGTCTACCAGATCGCCTCGTCGGTGCTGCGGAAGCTGGGCGAGTGCGACCTGGCCTGGCTGGCCGCCGACCGCTCGATGGCGGTCGCCCAGCGCGCCGACGACCCGCTGCTGGCCGGCATCGCCACCACCCGGGTCTGCAACGCGCTGGTGGCGATGGGCCGGCCCCGCCCCGCCCTCGAACTCAACGTCACCATCGCCAACCGGCTCGCCCCCGGCGGCAGCAACGAGGCGTCCCCGGCCCGCCTCTCGGTCTACGGGATGCTGCTGCTCCAGGGCGCGATGGCTGCCGCCCGGATCGGCGACTCCGCCACGGTCGGCGACCTGATCAACGGCGCGCAGGAGGCGGCGACCCTGCTGGGCGGCGACCACAACCACTACTGGACCTCGTTCGGGCCGACCAACCTGGAGCTGCACCGGGCGGCCGCCGCGGTCGAGCTGGGCGACGGGGGCCGCGCGGTGGAGGTCCACCAGCAGCGGATCCAGGAGCCGACGTTCAACGCGCTGCTGCCCGAGCGCCGGGCCCACCACCTGCTCGACATCGCCCGGGGCTTCGCCCAGGTCGGCGACGTGTCCAACGCCGGCGAGATGCTGCTGCGCGGCGACCGCCTCGCCCCGTCGGAGATCCGCTGCCGGCCGATCGCCCACGAGGTGATGTCGGACATCCTGCGTCGCACACGTGGTGCGCCGCCTTCTCCGATTGCGGAGTTGGCTGAGCACATGGGAGTAGGGGTATGAGCGCGGAGCCGGCCTGATGACCGGCCCGCACCCGAGCAGCGAGCGCCGCGAGGTGCTCTACGTCATCGCCTGCGGTTCGCCGCTGGCCCGCCACGTCGGCCGGCTCGTGGAGCTGGCCCAGCAGGACGGCTGGGACGTCTGCGTGGTCACCACGCCGGACGGCGCGAAGTTCGTCGACCGGGCCGCGCTGGCCCGGCAGACGGGGCACCCGGTCCGCACCCACTACAAGAACCCGGGTGACCTCGACGTGCTGCCGCCGGCGGACGCGATGATCGTCTGCCCGGCGACGGTCAACACGGTCAACAAGTGGGCGGCCGGGATCACCGACACGCTGGCCCTCGGGCTGCTGGTCGAGGCGCAGGGACTGGGGGTGCCGCTGGTGGTGGTGCCGTACACCAACGCGGCGATGGCGGCCCACCCGGCCTTCCGGGCCGGCATCGCCCGGCTCGCGGAGTGGGGGGTGACAGTGCTCTTCGGCGACCACGTCGTCCCGCTGCACCCGCCCGGCACCGGCGAGCGCCACGTGCACGCCTTCCCGTGGGCAGCGGGCCTGGCCGCCGTCCGGGACCGGCTCTGCCCCGCCGCCTGACACGCAAGGAAGGGTCCCTTGCTGACGCCGTACGTCAGCAAGGGACCACCTGGCGCGCCCGGTGGCGGCGGGGACACGCCGTCGCGTCGGTGGGCGACGCCCCCGGCCACGGCCCGCGCCGGTAAGCTGGCCCGCCGTGAGCACCAACGCGGACCCGACGACCGTCTCCGACGTGGTCGCCGAGCTGGAGCGGCGCTACCCGCCGGCGTGGGCCGAGGAGTGGGACCGGGTCGGGCTGGTGCTCGGTGAGCCGTGCGCCCCGGTGCGCCGGGTCCTCTGCGTGGTCGACGTGGTGCCCGAGACGGTCGCCGAGGCGCTCGACGCCGGCGTCGACATGATCGTCGCCCACCACCCGCTGCTGCTGCGCGGCGTCTCCTCGGTGGCCCCGACGACCTACAAGGGTCGGATCGTCCACCGGCTGATCAAGGCCGACGTGGCGCTGTACGTCGCGCACACCAACGCCGACGTGGCCGACCCGGGGGTCTCCGACGCGCTGGCCGCCCGGTTCGGGCTGACCGGGCTGCGCCCGCTGCACCGGCCCGCGCCCGGCTCGCCGGCCCACGGCGCCGGCCGGGGGATCGGCCGGATCGGCGAGCTGCCGGAGCCGATGACCCTGGCGGAGCTGACCCGGCACGCCGCCACGGTGCTGCCCGCCACGGCCTGGGGAGTTCGCGCCGCCGGGGACCCCGGGCGTATGGTTCGAACCCTCGCGGTCAGCGGCGGCGCGGGGGACGGTTTCCTCGCCGACGCGACCGCCGCCGGGGTGGACGCGTTCCTCACCGCCGACCTGCGGCACCACCCGGCGGGCGAGCACCTCGCCGCCGACGGCCCGGCCCTGCTCGACGCCGCCCACTGGGCGACCGAACGACCGTGGCTGGACGACCTGGCCGCCATCCTGCGGGAGGCGACGGGCGTCGAGACGCTGGTGTCCGACCTGGACACCGACCCGTGGACCGTACACGCCGCCCCACCCGCGGTGGACGACAAGGAGCCCCGACCGTGAAGGCTGACCCGCAGGTCCAGCGCCGCCTGCTCGACCTCCAGGCGATCGACACCACCCTCGCCCAGCTCGCCCACCGCCGCCGCACGCTGCCGGAGCGGGCCGAGCTGGAGGCGCTGGCCCGGGAGCTGTCCGCGCTGGAGGACGAGCGGGTCCGCGCCCAGGTGGCGGTCGACGACCTGGACCGGGACATCGCCCGGCTGGAGAAGGACGTCGACCAGGTGCGCGCCCGCAAGTCCAAGAACGAGGACCGGCTGGCCGCCGGCACCGGCCCGGCCCGGGAGCTGGAGGCCCTCCAGCACGAGCTGGCCTCGCTCAACCGCCGCCAGGGCGACCTGGAGGACGCCGAGCTGGAGCTGATGGAGCAGCGGGAGACCGCCCAGGGCGTGCTGGACGGCGTCGAGAAGCGGCTCGCCGAGGCCCGGGAGAAGCGGGACGCCGCCGAGCGGCGCCGCGACGAGAGCCTGGCCGAGATCGCCAAGGAGGAGGAGTTCAAGCGCGGCGCCCGCCAGCCGCTCGCGGCCGACCTCCCGGCCGACCTGGTCCAGCTGTACGACAAGATCCGCGAGGACTCGGGGCTCGGCGCGGCGCTGCTCACCGCCGGCCGGTGCGGCGGCTGCCGGCTGGACCTCTCGGGTGCCGACCTGGCCCGGATCCGCAAGGCGGCGCCGGACGAGGTCGTCCGCTGCGAGGAGTGCCGGCGCATCATGGTCCGCACCAACGAGTCCGGCCTGTAGCCGGTGGCGCCGCGCGTGGTCGTCGTCGAGGCCGACGGCGGGTCCCGGGGCAACCCCGGCCCGGCCGGCTACGGCGCGGTGGTCCGCGACCCGGGCACCGGTGAGGTGCTGGCCGAGCGGAGCGAGTCGATCGGCGTCGCCACCAACAACGTCGCCGAGTACCGGGGGCTGATCGCCGGGCTGGAGGCGGCCGCCGAGCTGGGCGCCAGTGAGGTCGACGCCAGGATGGACTCGAAGCTGGTGGTCGAGCAGATGTGCGGCCGCTGGCAGATCAAGCACCCGGGGCTGCGCCCGCTCGCCGCGCAGGCCGCCGCCCTGGTGGACCGCTTCGCGGCGGTCCGGTTCAGCTGGATCCCCCGGGAGCGCAACCGGCACGCCGACGGCCTCGCCAACGCCGCCATGGACGCCGCCGCCGCGGGCCGTGCCCCCGCCCCGGCCGTCGTCGCGGCGCCGCGCGTCGTGGAGCCCCCGCGCGAGGTCGCCGGCCCCGATTCGGCCGCCCGGGCGAGGGCCCGCGAGGTGGCCGCCCGCGCCGCCTCGGCGGCGACCGCCGGCACCGACCCGGCGACCGCGCCCGCCTCCTGGGAGCCGCGGCCGAGCTTCACCGCCACCCGCCTGATCCTGGTGCGGCACGGCGAGACCCCGTACACCGAGCAGCGCCGCTATTCCGGCCGCGGCGACGTGCCGCTGTCCGAGCGGGGCCGGGCCCAGGCCCGGGCCACGGCCGCCCGGGTGGCCGAGCTGGCCCCGTCCGTCGCGGCCGTGGTCAGCTCGCCCCTGTCCCGCTGTACGCAGACCGCGGAGGCGATCGCCGGGGCGCTCGGCGGGGTGCCGGTCCGTCGCGAGGACGACCTCGTCGAGTGCGACTTCGGGGCCTGGGAGGGGCGTACCTTCGCCGAGGTCCGCGAGGAGTGGCCGGGGGAGATGGACGCCTGGCTCGCCTCCACGCGGGTGGCCCCGCCCGACGGGGAGTCGTTCAGCGACGTCGCCGAGCGCTGCCGTCGCGCGGTCGACGGGCTGTGCCGCGCGTACCCCGGGGAGACCGTCGTGGTGGTCTCGCACGTCTCGCCGATCAAGCTGGTGCTGCGCGACGCGCTCGCGGCCGGCGACGGGTTCCTGCACCGGCTCTTCCTGGACGCGGCCGGCATCTCGGTGCTGGACATGTGGCCCGACGGCGGCGTCGCCGTGCGCACGGTCAACGACACCGCGCATCTCACCGCGGCCTGAGCCCGGTCCGCCCCGCCCGGCCGGGCCCCGGCCGACAGCCCGGCGGACCGACAGCCCGCCGGGCCGCCGCCGCGACCGCAGCCGCCCCGACCGGCCGACCTTCGGCGGTGGCGGTAGCCGTTCGGCGCACGCCGCCGCCCGTTCGGCGCACCGGCGTCATCCGGTCGAACGTGACCGGGCTCACAGGGTCGTAGCCTCCGGCCGTCATCCTGCCGATCTCCGACCCACCCGGAGGTGTGTCACATGGCCGCACCCGAACCGGAGGCGCCCACGGCGGCGCCGACCAGGGCGAAGGACCACAGCCCCTGGAACTGGTTGCTCTTCATCCCGATCGTGGTCCCGCTGATCCCGGTGTTCTTCAACGGCGACTCGCCCCGGTTCCTCGGCTTCCCCCGCTTCTACTGGTTGCAGCTCGCCTACATCCTGCTTGGCGTGGCCACCACGACGTTGGTGTACCAGATGACGAAGAAGCGGGGTGGGCGCTGATGTGGCAGGACCACCTCACCGAGATCATCGTCTTCTCGCTGCTGTTCCTGCTGGTCAGCGGGATGGGGTTCGTGGCCGCCCGGTGGCGCGCCCCGAAGGACATGGCCCACCTCGACGAGTGGGGGCTGGGCGGGCGCAACTTCGGCGGCTGGATCACCTGGTTCCTGGTCGGCGGTGACCTCTACACGGCGTACACCTTCGTGGCGGTGCCGGCGCTGATGTTCGGGGCCGGCGCGGCCGGGTTCTTCGCCGTTCCGTACACCATCGTGATCTATCCGATGGTGTTCCTGGTGCTGTGCCGGCTCTGGTCCGTCTCGCACCGGCACGGCTTCGTCACCCCGGCGGACTTCGTCCGCAGCCGGTTCGACTCCCCGGTGCTGGCGCTGCTGGTGGCGATCACCGGCATCGTGGCCACGATGCCCTACATCGCGCTGCAACTGGTCGGCATCGAGGCGGTGCTCAAGACGATGGGGGTCACCGGCGAGAGCGCCCTGGCCCGGCACCTGCCGATCATCGTCGCGTTCGCGATCCTGGCCGCGTACACCTACCAGTCCGGGCTGCGTGCCCCCGCGCTGATCGCGTTCGTCAAGGACACGCTGATCTACATCGTGATCCTGGTGGCGGTCATCTGGCTGCCGTACAAGCTCGGCGGCTGGGGCGAGATCTTCGACGCCGCCGACGCGAAGTTCGACGCGTCGCCGAACCCGAACGACGGGGTGCTGCTGGGCGCCAACAACCAGCTCCAGTACGTCACACTGGCGTTCGGCTCGGCGCTGGCGCTGTTCCTCTACCCGCACAGCATCACCGGCGTGCTGGCCAGCCGGAACCGGGACGTCATCAAGCGGAACATGTCGGCGCTGCCCGCGTACAGCCTGCTGCTCGGGCTGATCGCGCTGCTCGGCTTCATGGCCATCGCGGCCGGGGTGAAGCCGCTGCCCGGGGCGAAGGAAGGGAGCGTGGACAGCAACACCGTGGTACCGGTCCTGTTCGACCAGCAGTTCCCCGACTGGTTCGCGGGCGTCGCGTACGCGGCCGTCGGGATCGGCGCGCTGGTGCCGGCGGCGATCATGTCGATCGCGGCGGCGAACCTGTTCACCCGCAACATCTACAAGGAGTACCTGAAGCGGGACGCCTCCCCGGCCCAGGAGGCGAACGTATCGAAGATCACCTCGCTGGTCGTGAAGGTCGGGGCGGTGGCCTGCATCGTCTTCCTCGACCCGCAGTTCTCCATCGACCTCCAGCTCATCGGCGGCGTGATCATCCTCCAGACGCTGCCGGCGGTGGCGCTGGGCCTCTACACCCGCTGGTTCCACCGGGGCGCGCTCATCGCCGGCTGGGTCGCCGGCATGGGGCTGGGCATGTGGATGCTCTACCAGATCCCCAACGCGGCCACCGGGCGCAAGCACTTCGGCGGCTCGGCGTTCCCGCTGGCCGACTTCGGCTTCGACACCCAGAAGACCATCTACGTCGGGATCGTGGCCGTGCTGGTCAACCTGGCGGTGGCGGCGCTGCTGACGGTGGTGCTGCGGGCGGCGAGGGTGCGCGACGGGGGCGACGCCACCACGCCGGACGACTACTTCGCCGACGAGGGCGACCCGCGGGTCGTGCCAGGTGGGGGCCGGGACGCCGACGCCGCCCCGGAACCGGTCGCCTGAGCGGCTCGCGCAGCCCGTTCGCCCCCGGGTCGTGACCGGCCCGGGGGCGACGCGCGTTCGGGTGTCGGCGCGCGGCGGGTGCCAAGGTGCCGACGCGGCGGGCGCCGCTCAGCGGCGGGGGCGGGACTCCAGGGACTGGTTGAGCCGGTGCAGCATCTCGGCCAGGGTCCGCCGGTCGTCGGGGTGCCAGTCGGCGAGGATGGTGCCGTAGAGCCGGGCTCGGGCGGCCCGGACGGCCGCCACGCGTTGCAGGCCGGTCGGGGTGGGGGAGACCACCGTGCCGCGCCCGTCGCTGGGGTCGGGCTCGCGCACGATCAGCCCGTCGCGCTGCATCGCCGAGACCTGCCGGGTGACGGTGGAGCCGTCGAGTTCGAGCCGGGTGGCGAGCGCGGAGACGTTCTGCGGGCCGGCGCGGTCCAGGTGGCGCAGGATGACGTACGCCGCGCGGTCGAGCAGCCGGTGCTCGGCGTTGCCGGTGCCCCGCCGGGTGGCCTCGCCGAGCCGCATCAGCAGCGCCACCTCGGTCTCGATCCGGCCGAGGACGTCGTCCTCGCTCTCCGTCGTCCGGTCGTCCGTCATGGCTGTATAGTACAGGAAAACTACCTGTACGATACAGCTATCTGGGAGGCGGAGTGGATCGGCGTTCCGAACCGAACCGCAGTGCCATCTACGCCACCGTGCTGGTGGCCTTCCTCGCCATCTCCGGCATCGCCGTCGTCGACCCGATCCTGCCCGCCATCGGCGAGGCCATCGGCGTCACCCACTGGCAGGTGGAGCTGCTCTTCACCGCGTACATCGCGGTGATGGCCCTCGGCATGATCCCCGCCACGCTGGCCAGCGGCCGGTTCGGCTTCAAGCCCGTCCTCGTCGCCGGGGTCTCGATCGTCGGCGTCGCCGCGATCCTCGCGTCGTTCAGCGGCGACATCGTGCAGCTCTCCGTGCTGCGCGGCTTCTGGGGGCTGGGCAACGCGATGTTCTTCGCCACGGCCATGGTGGTGCTGGTCAGCCTCGCCGTCGACCGGGAGTGGGTGGTCGGGCTCTTCGAGACCGCGCTCGGCCTCGGCTTCGCCGTCGGCCCGCTGCTCGGCGGCCTGCTCGGCGGGATCAGCTGGCGGCTGCCGTTCTTCGTCTGCGGCGTCTTCATGGTCCTCGCGCTGGCCGTCGCCGCCCGCCGGCTGCGCGAGCCGGCAGACCGGCAGCCGCCCGTACGGGTGGGCCAGATCTTCGCCACCTACCGGCGGCCGGCGTTCGTCGCGCTCTGCGTCGTCACCGCCGCCTACAACTTCGTCTTCTTCGTCGTCCTCGGCTACACACCGCTGTTCCTGCACCTGGACGTCATCCCGCTCGGGCTCGCCTTCACCGGCTGGGGCATCGGCCTGGCCGTCGGCATCCTGCTGCTCGGCCACCGGCTCGCGCACCGGATCGGCGCCGTGCAGACCGTCGGCGTCGCGATCGCCGGCCTGCTGGTCTGCATGGTCCTGTTCGCCACGTCGGCCAGCACCACGCAGTCGCTGGTGGTGCTCGTCGTCTCCGGCCTGTTCATGGGGCTGGCCAACGCCAACCTCACCGACCTGGCGCTCGGCCTGGGCGGCGGCGACCGGCGGCTCGCCACCGGCGCGTTCAACCTGGTCCGCTGGGGCGCCGCCGCGCCCGCGCCGATCCTCTCCGGCAAGCTCGCCGAGCACTCCCTCGCCCTGCCGTTCTGGGTCGGCTCCGCGGTGCTCGCCGCCGGCGCGCTGGTGTATCTCGGCCGCGCGCACACGATGGCCGCCGGCCACGGCGAGCGGGTGCTCTGGTCCCGCTGGAACCGGGCCGCCGCCGACGCCGAGCGCGCGCCGGAGGAGCTGGTCGGCGAGGCGTACTGAACCGGCGTCCCTGCCCCGCACTGGCCCCGGGCGCCCCCGGAAGGTCTCGTCGCTCCCCGGGCGCGCCGGGTCAGCGCAGGGCGCGCGAGAGCAGGTAGAGGCCGATCGCCGAGCCGAAGACCACGATCAGGGTCTTGAGCACCACCGGCGGCAGCCGGCGGACGATCCGGGCGCCGGCGTACCCGCCGACCAGCGTCGCCGGGGCGACCAACGCGACCGCCGCCCAGTTCACCGGGCCGAACAGCGCGAACACCACGAGCGTGGTCAACCCGACCGCGGCGGAGAGCAGGTTCTTGATCGCGCTGACCCGGGCCAGCGTCGCGTCCAGCACCAGGGCCAGGCCGGCGACCAGCATCACCCCGAGCGCCGCGCCGAAGTAGCCGCCGTACACCGCGCCGACCGCGACCATGGCCTGCACGCTGACCGTACGGCGGCGCGGCGACAGGTCGCGCGGATGCCCGACCAGCCGGCGCAGCGGGTCCTGGAAGGCGAGCACCGCCGTCGCCCCGAGCACCAGGAAGGGTACGACCAGTTCGAACGCCCTGGCCGGGGTCGCCAGCAGCAGCAGCGCGCCGGCGACCGTGCCGACGATCGTGGTGGGCAGCAGCGTGGCCAGCGCCCGCCCGCGCGGCAGGTCCTGCCGGCTGCCCGCCACGCTCGCCACGTACCCGGGGAAGACGGCCACCGAGTTGCTCACGTTCGCCGGCACCGGCGGCAGGCCCACGGCGATCATCGCCGGGAACGTGATGAGCGAGCCCCCGCCGGCCACCGCGTTGACCGTGCCCGCGGCGAGACCGGCGGTGAGCAGCAGCGCGACGTCGGAGAGGTCCATGGTCCCCAGAGGCTAGTACGCCGACCGCCCGGCCGCCGGTCGCTGTGTCCCGGGGTGGTGGACGCCTGTTCCCGGAAGGGGCGGCAATAGACGCGGGGCGCGCGTCGTTAGGATGAGTGCGCGACGGACGAGTCGACCGGGCGGTCGCGTCGGCGGGCTCCGGCCCGCCGCCGAGGAACGTCCGGACTCCACAGGGCAGGGTGGTTGCTAACGGCAACCCGGGGTGACCCGCGGGACAGTGCCACAGAAAACAGACCGCCGACCCCATCGGGGACGGTAAGGGTGAAACGGTGGGGTAAGAGCCCACCAGCACCCCGGGTGACCGGGGTGGCTCGGTAAACCCCACCCGGAGCAAGGCCAAGAAAGGGTTGTCATCGCAGGATGACGGCCCGCGCAGACGCTTGAGGGCTGCCCGCCCGATGTCTGCGGGTAGGCCGCTGGAGCCTGCCGGCGACGGTAGGCCGAGATGGATGGCCGCCGCCGGCGCGTGCCTTCGGGCGCGTGCCGGTCACAGAATCCGGCGTACAGGTCGACTCGTCCGTCGCCCACCAGGTCAGCCGCAAACACATCGCGGCTGACCTGCTGTTTCTTCGGGCGCTCCCGGTCGTCGTTGGTCATTCCTGGTCGACGTTGACGGCCCGGTGACGGCCCGGTGACGGCCCACAGCCAGCATGGCAGCCGGTAGGCGGTTGTGACTCTATTGACCACACCAGCCTCGTTGCTGGCCCGTTCTAGAGTCCGGCGATGGACCGCCGACGGCCAAGCCGAGCCTTCCTGCGGATGTTCTCGATTTTCGGTCTCGTCTTTGCGATTGCGCTTACGGTGCTCGGCACATTGTCAGTCGCAGACGAACGTCGGGGGTCAGAGGCAGTGGCTGACGTGCTTGACGTCGAGCATCGCGGGGCGAGAACATTCCTGACAGTCCAGTTCACCACAAACCGTGGCGAGGTGTGTGAATCAAGCCTGCGCGTTACGGTCGACGCGAACCGGGCTGTGAGTGCCGGTAAGCGCATCCGTGTCCACTACGCCAAGAGCGACCCTTGCCTGAGAGTGCGCGAGGCTGGCGATCAATCCGGGTGGTTCATGGTCCTCATCGCGGTGGTGCTTCTGATCACTTTCGCCCTCCTGACCTATGTTGTGTGGCGCCGGCCCCGACCTCCGCTCCCACTCCGATACGCGGGCCTGCCGTGACGAGTCGGACGAGGTCGGTTTGACCCGGACCCATCGCCAGACGTTGAAGCGGAACATAAAGCCGCTGCCGCGCCATCAGCGGGAACGGGCCGCAGCACCTGCTCACACGGCATCTCTGGCTGCCATCGTTGGTGACCCGTCGACGACGTTTGACGGGGTCTTGTGTGCCAGATGCGCTCCGATCCTCGGGGTTGGCGCTGGGCTCAGCCCGGTGCTACCGCACTTGCTGCGACGTTGGTAACGAAGCTTGCACATACCAGAGCGATAGAACCGAGGGCGATGCCGATCATCCCCATAGAGATCACCCCTCCCACGAAGGTCAGGACGACTGCCAGGACCAGATACGGCAGCACCAGGCGGGCGTTACACCCGGCTCAACCCAGCGCCATCCGCGAGGACGCCAGAATCTACCAGCGGCAAGCACGACAAGGAGCTGCCGGTCACCGGCGACGACTCCGCCGTGGCCCTCTCCCTGGGTGGCGGCCTGCTGGCCGCCGGCGGTCTCCTGATCGGGGCCAGCCGGATCCGCCGTAAGGCGGGCGTCCAGGTCTGATCGGTACGGCAGGCACTCCGGGCACCGCATCCGGTGCCCGGAGTTTCCTGTTGTCACGACGACCGGGCGGAGGGCGGTCGGCAGACCCGCCTGCCGGCCCTCGCGGCTGCCCACCTCCCGGCGGCGTCCATCCCGACCGCACCGGGCACAGCATGTCGGGTCGGGCGCCCTCCCGCGCGCCTAGCGTTGCTGCTGGGAACAGGGAAGGAGAACCGGGTGCTGGAACGGCTCAACCAGGCCATGGAGCACATCGAGCGGCACCTCGACCAGCCGATCGAGGTGGCCGAGCTGGCGCGGATCGCGGTGACGTCGGAGTACCACTTCCGGCGGATCTTCTCCGCGCTGGCGGGCGTCGGCCTGTCCGAGTACATCCGCCGCCGGCGGCTCACGGTCGCGGGCGCGGAGGTGCTGGCGGGGGAACGGACGCTGCTCGACATCGCCGTCCGTCACGGCTACAGCTCCACCGAGGCGTTCGCCCGGGCGTTCCAGGCCGTGCACGGCGTGGGGCCCGGCGAGGCCAGGCGTACGGGGGCGGCGTTGCGCTCCCAGCCCCGGATGTCCTTCCGACTCGTTGTCGAAGGGAGCAGCAGCATGCGATACCGGATCGTACGCAAGGAGGAGTTCCGGCTGGTGGGCCGCAAGGCGCGGGTACCGCTCGTGCACGAGGGGATGAACCCGGCGATCGTCGCCTTCGTCAGGGGCATCGACCCGGAGACGGTACGCCGGATCGAGGCACTGTCCGACCAGGAGCCGCAGGGCATCGTCAACGTCAGCGACAACGTGGCCGACGGCCGCGCGGAGGGCACCGAGCTGGACTACTGGCACGGTGTGGTGACGGGCGCCGACGCGCCGGAGGACCTGGACGCGGTCACGGTGCCGGCGGGCACCTGGGCGGTCTTCGAGACCTCCGGGGCGTTCCCGCAGGCGGTGCAGTACCTGTGGCGGGACGTGTTCACCCAGTGGTTCCCGTCCAACCCGTACCGCAGCCGGCCGGGGCCGGAGATCTCCCGTACCCGGCTCTCGGCGGACGGCGCCGAGGCGGAGGCCGAGCTGTGGATCCCGGTGGAGCCGGTCAGCCGCTGATCTCGGCCAGGACGCGGCGCTGGAAGGCCCGTGCCTCCGGCCCGCTCGGCGGCGGCCCGCCCGCCCGCGCGGCGATCGACCGCGCGACCAGGTCGGCGGGCCCGCCGTCGCGGGCGGTCGGGTCCGCCGGCCAGCCGTCGGCGATCAGCCGGCGGCCGGCGTCGGCCTTCGACAGCCAGACGCCGTGGCGGATTTTCACCAGGGACCGGCAGGCGCCGAGGACCGCGTCCTCGGCCCCGGGGGCGGGACCGTCGCCCGGCGGGGTCGGCAGGGCCAGCCACCAGCGCAGCGCGTCGGTCAGCAGGCGGCACAGGTCGGCGGGGGAGAGGTCGGCGAAGGTCTCGGCGGCCGGCGGCCCGAGCAGGGCGTGCCCGCACTGGTGCAGGATGCTGCGGTCCAGGCCGTACCAGAACAGGCCGTCCCCGGCCGGCCGGTCGGCGGCGGCCCAGGTGGCCCGGAACGCCATCCGCGCGCCGGTGTTCAGCTCGACCTCGAACCCGGGCTCCGGCGTGCCGGAGGCGGCGACCGCCCGGCGGTAGACGACCAGTTCCAGCCCGCGCGCGGGGCACGGCAGGGCCTCGTGCCGTAGCCGCGCCACCAGTTCGTGCCTGCGCGCCAGGTCGAGGGCGTCCGCGCAGACCAGCGCCACGTCGACGTCGCTGCGCCCCGGCTGGTACGCGCCCAGCCCCACCGAGCCGGCCGCGTACGCCCCGACGAGTTCGTCGCCGAGGACGTCGCGGGCGGCGGCGACCAGGTCGGTGAGGTAGCGGCGCACGGCCGGGTCGAGGTCAGTCATCGGACTCGGTCCACACCGTGCCGGCGGGCAGGAACCAGGCGGCCTGCTCGGCGCCGAGGGCGGACGCGAGGACCAGCCGGGCGTGCCGGTCCAGTTCGGGCAGCCGGTGCGGCGGGAACCACTCCACGGACACCAACTCGTCGTCGTTGACCCCGGCGGTACCCGTCAGCAGCCGGCACTCGAAGCCGAGGTTCAGGTATTCGCAGCGGTCGCCGTTGGGATAGGTGTGCGGGTGGGTGAGGACGCTGCTCAGCCGCACCGGCTCCACGTGCAGGCCGGTCTCCTCCCGCACCTCGCGGACCACCGCCGTGGCCGGCTGCTCGCCGGGCTCGACGACGCCACTGACCACCGACCAGCGCCTGTCGTCGGCGCGCTTGCCGAGCAGCAGCTCGCCGGCGTCGTTGCGGACCACCGCGCTCACGCTCGGCAGCCAGAGCAGGCTGTGGCCGACGTGCTCCCGGATCCTCAGGATGTACTCCGATGCGCCCACCCGGCGACCCTAACCCGCACTCCGGCCGGCGGCCCGCCCCGCGTCACCCCGCCCAGCTGATCTCCCGGGCGACCCGGGCGTACTCCTTCGCCAGCTCGGCGTCGATGCGCGCCATCCGCTCCTCGGTGAGCACCACCGCCGCCTCGTGCGCGGGCCGGCTCTCCAGCATCCGCCGCCGCAGCCCGGCGGGCGGGTGCGAGGAGAAGAGCGACACCTCGTCGCGGACGGAGAGCTGGCGCAGCAGCGGCAGCCGGTCCTCTGCCGCCGCGCGGGCCTCGGCCGCCGCCGTCCGCCACCGGTCCGCGCCGTGCCCGGCCCGCGATTCCCGGCGTACGGCGAGCGCCGTCGACTCCGTCGCGAGCATCACGTCCAGCAGGCCGACCGCGCCCGCCGTTCCGGCGGCCCGGGCCGACATCTCGTCGGCCAGGTACTCGGCGCGCTGGCTGTCCCGCAGGGCGAGGCTGACCAGGACCAGGTGCGCGCCGAACAGCAGCCGGGACAGCACCCAGCCGAACGCCTTGCCCAGCGCCTCGCCGACCATCTCCACCAGACCGCCGGAGGACACGGTGTCCACCGGGCGGACCAGGTCCGCCGCCGAGCCGAGCATGGTGAAGGCGGGCTGGGTGAGCAACATCCGGCGGGGGTCGCCGTTGACGAAGTGACCCAGCTCGTGGCCGAGCAGCGCCACCCGCTCCTGGGGGCCGAGCACGCCGAAGTACGGCAGCCCCAGGCAGAGCACCCGCCGCCTGCGCACCCCGACCAGACCCGCGTACGCGTTCAGGTCGCCGTCCACCCCGACGACGTCCGGGACGGGCGCGCCCACCGCCGCCGCCACCTCGTCGACGAGGGCGTGCAGCTCCGGTGCCCGCTCCCGGGTGAGCACCTCCAGGTCCGGGTCGAGCCGGCCGAACCGGGGCCGCAGCGCGACGGCCAGGCCGAGCAGCGCCCCGCCGAGCAGGACGGACAGGCTCGGGAAGGAAAACGCCACGAGCAGCCAGACCCCGGTTACCGCGAGCGCGGCCACCGCGCCGATCAGCACCAGCGACGCCGCCGCGGTCAGCAGCGCGGCGGCACCCCGCCCGTTCGCGCCGAGCGGGCGCCCGACCAGGCGGGCGTACTGGCTGCGGGTCATCCGGAACGCGAGCCGGTAGGTCCACCGGTCCAGCCACGCCCAGCCGAACTCGCGGTCCCGCCGCCGGCCGTCGTACGCGTCGAGGTTCCACTCGCAGCCGGCGCACCAGGGGGCGGCCCCGGCCAGCGACACCGTGGCGGCACCGCATCCGGGGCACGTCCGCGTGCCGGACGTCGTGTCGGTCACGACGCCCGATCCTGCCGACGGTCGCCGTCCACCGGAACCGGCTGTTCAGCCGATGCCCGTCCCGGGTGCCGTCGGGCGGCGGCGGTGGATTGCGCCTGCGGCGGGCGGGCGGGTCAGTCCGGGCAGGACAGCCGTTCGAGGGCGGCCGGGCCGGCCTCGGCGTGCACGACCTGCGCGAAGCAGGCCGACGCGTCGGCCTGCTGCCAGCCGAAGACGGACGCCGCCGTCTTGGTCACCCGGACCCGGAACACCAGCCGGACCGCCGGGGCGGACGCCGGCCCGTCGCTGCGCACCGTCAGCACCTCGACCCCGGCCACCGAGCCGGCCGCCTGCCGCAGCGTCGACTCCCCCGCCCCGGGGTCGGCGAGCAGCCGCGCGCGGGCGAGCTGCGCGGTCGCGGTCACCTCCCGCTCCGCCCGCTGCTCCAGCCGCTGCTGCGACCGGTCCCGCAGCAGCGGCAGCCCGGCGACCACACCGATCGTCGCCAGCACGGCCGCCAGCACCGCGACGGCCAGCCCGCGCCGCAGCCACACCGATGTTCCTCCCCCGCGTCGCACGGGGGGATTGTGCGACAGCGGCGCGCCCGCGGCTGCCCCGTCGGGGCCCCGTCGGCTGGCCCCGGAGGGCCGGGACGCCCTGTTTTCGCAGTTCCCGCCCCCGCGGCCGGAACCACGTCTACTGTGGAGAAGGCCGGCGACTTGTGGTGTTCCGGTGGCGGGCGGGTGGTTCGCGGTGCACAGTGATCCCATGAGCGACAGCGGAAGCGGTGCGCACTACTACTGGTGCACCCGACACCACCGGGTCGAGACCGATGCCGACGTGTGCCCCGCCAAGCACGTTCTCGGGCCGTACGCCTCCGCCGCCGACGCGGAGAACGCCCTGCAGTTGGTGCGGGAGCGCAACGAAGCGTGGGACGCCGAGGACGCCCGCTGGGCCGGGGAGGACAGATAGGCGGCGCGGGACGGCCCGCGTCGAGGTACCCCGTGCTCCGCGAGGGCGAGAGCACGTCCCCAAGGAGGGAACCGAGATGGCCGAAGCACAGCAGGCCACCACCCGCCCGGCCGCCAGACGTACGCCCGCCAGGAAGACCGCCGCGGCGGAGCGTTCCGCGGGCGCGACCCGGACCGCGCGGCCGACCACCGCGGCGAAGAAGGCGCCGGCCAGCAAGGCCGCCGGCGGCGCCGGGCGGGCCCCCGCGAAGAAGACCACCGCAGCGAAGAAGACGACGCCCACCGCGGCGAAGAAGGCCCCCGCGAAGAAGGCGGCGACCAAGGCCGCCACCGCGGCGAAGAAGACCACGGCCGCCGCGAAGAAGACCACGGCTGTCGCGGCGAAGAAGGCGCCCACCGCGGCGAAGCGGACGACGACGGCGGCGGCGAAGCGGACGACGGCCGCGGCGAAGAAGGCCCCCGCGAGGAAGGCGGTGACGAAGGCCGCCACCGCGGCGAAGAAGACCACCGCGCCGGCGAAGAAGGCTCCCGCCAGGACGGGCGCCGCCGCCCGCAAGGTCACCTCGGTGGCGAAGAAGACCGCCACGACGGCGGCGAAGAAGACCGCCACGGCGGCGAAGGCCCCGGCCAGGAAGGCCCCCACCACGAAGACGACGGCGGCCCGCAAGACGGCCGCGACCCGGCCCACCGGCGGCGCCCGCAAGGCGGCGGCGAAGAAGGCCCCGGCGAAGAAGGCGACCGCGACGTCGTCGGCCACCACCCGCAAGGCGGCCGTGAAGAAGGTCCCGGCGAAGAGGACCACCGCCGCCAAGGCGCCGGCCAAGACGGTCACGGTCACCGCGCGCAAGGCGCCGGCCAAGACGGTCACCGCGCGCAAGGCGCCGGCCCGGGCCACCGCCGCCCGCGTCACCGCTGCCCGGGCCACCGCGCCCCGCGCCGGGAGGGCGGGCGCGCGCGAGGCGACCGGCTGACCCCGGCGTCGCGGCTCCCGGCGCGTGCCGGGAAGCGGATCATCCGCCACACTGTCAGGATTGACCCCGTGGTGATCCGACGCGTACTCGCTCTGGAGCACCCGGACCGCTGGGGCGGACTGCTGGACCTGCCCGCCGAGCTGGACCCCCGGGACCGGGCCCGGCTCGTGGC
>NZ_JBFAVI010000033.1:0-51536 GCF_040679695.1 Micromonospora sp. NPDC052213 | reverse complement strand
GGTCGCCCGCCGGCCCGCGCCGGGTCAGCCGGTGGCCATCCCGGCGCCCGCCTCCTCGATCGCGTCGTCCACGGCGTGGGCGAGGTCCACGTCCATCGCGGTCACCACGGTCACCGCGCCGGCCCGCCGGGACCGTACGGTCACCACGGCGGTGGTCGCGTCGGGGCGGCCGATCCGCGGCCCGCGCCCGGTCTCCTGCCGCAGCTGGTCGATCAGGTCCAGCACCCGGTCGAGGTTGTCGGCCGGCAGCTGGATCGTGCGCGACAGCGCGTTGCCGTCGCCGGACCAGTACGGCAGCCCGGCGAGCGCCTCCCGCAGGTCCGCGTCGCTCAGCGGGGGCGTGGCGGTGGTCGCGCCCACCACCCCGCCGCCGACCGGCGGCGGTTGCAGCAGCTCGCGCAGGCCGTCGGGCACGTGCAGCGACTCGACCAGGTCGCCGTCGTGGTCGGCAAGCGCCGCCACGGTCGCCTCGGCCTGGTAGCGGGCCTGCTCCGGGGTGCGCCCACTGATCCGGCCCACCTCGGCCAGGAAGCCCGGCAGGTCCTGGCGCCGCCTGATGCCGTCCACGGGGACCACGTCGTGCAACTTCGTCGGCACCGCCGCGAGCAGCCGCCGCCGTTCCGCCTCGTCCAGGGCCCAGGCCAGCACCAGCACCGTCGACTCGACCCCCACCTTGGCGGTCCGGAAGTCGGCCCCGGTGCGGCGGACGACGTCGTCGACCAGCGCGCGGTACCCCATCGGGGTCACGCCCGGCGCGGCGAGGCCCGGATCCGGGGTGGGCCGGGGCGACTCGGGGACGCCGGCCGGCGGCGGAGCCGGCCCGCCGCGGGTGGTGTCGGGCTTGTGCCGCCTGCCGGCCGGCGGCGGCCCGGCGCGCTTGCCCCGGTCCAGGTGGGTGAGCTGCTTGGAGGCGCTCAGGCTGGCCCCCGTCTCGCTGGCCTGCATGCCGCGCTCGCGGGCCTGGCGGGCCAGCGTGCGGCGGCGCTGGTTGTCGCCCTCCATCTGCTTGCGCATGGTGACACCTCGCTTCCGCTGGTGTGCCTCGCTTCCGCCGGTCGCCTTCCCGCCGTCGCCGCCACCGAAACGGACGTCGGCGGCCCGGGCCGGTGACCCCGGCAGGGGCGGGAGCTTCATCCGGCGGGGGTGAGGGGCGATCACCCGGCGGGGCCCGACGATCGCAGCGGACCGGAGCACTTCCGATCGGACGCGGAAGGACAGGTCGTGATGAAGAGGATCGTCGAGATCGTCCCCGCCCGACCCGGCTGGTACGCCCGCTGGCGTCTCTCGCCCGAGGACACCCGCTGCTACCCGGTGAGCCTGTGGGCACTGCTGGAGGAGGCCGACGGCTCGGGCCGTGAGGTCGTCGGAGTGGACTGCATCGGGCAGTGGCCCGGTGCGGACGACAACGAGGCGGGTGGGGAGTTCGTCCGCTATCTCTTCCAGACTCCTGATTCCGGACCACCCGAGGACGCCGAGCCGCCAGGGGCCCGGCAGCGGCGGTCGACCGGGCCCCGGCTCCAGCCGGTCACCGCGACCTGAGCCTCACTCCGGCCCCCCGACCCCTGGTCCCAGGGTCGGGGGGCCAACCCCGCGCCGTGCGGACGCCGGACGCGGTTCGGTCTTCCTCCTCGGCGACGTCTCCGGCAAGGGCGTCGAGGCGGCCGTCTTCACCGGCGAGCTGCGCCAGTGTCTGCAGGCGCTGCACCGGGTGGAGTCGCAGCCCGGGCGGCTGCTGAGGCTGCTCAACGACGCGTTGCTGGAGACCAGCCAGGCACAGGGCCAGGGGCGGTTCGCCACGATGGTGCTGGGGGACGACCTCGGGTACATCGTGGACTTCCTGGCCGCCGCGCTCTACGTCGACGACGGCTCGCTGTTCGCCGAGTTCGTCGACTGGCTGGTGGACATCCTCACCAGTCGCGGCGTGCCGGCCCCCCGCACTGGGGTCGGCTCTGGAACACTACGGGCGGGTCCTGCACGACTTCCGCCGCGCCGCGCGGTTCCTCGAGGCGGCCCGCTCGTCCGTGGCCGCGCGGGGCGGCGCAGGGTCGCGCTGAGCGCGCTGCGGCCCCGGCCGGCCCCCTGCTTATACTTGCCGCACTGCAAGCATCCGCCTGCGGTGGAGCGAGGGGGACCACGGTGACGTTCACCGTCACGTACGCCGATCGCCAGGGCGGCGGGACCTGCCTGCGCCTGGCCGGCGAACTCGACCTGAGCACCGCACCCGAGCTGAACGCCGCGATCGACCGGCTGGTCGACGGCGGTGAGCGGCGCCTGCTGGTCGACCTGACCGAGCTGGTCTTCTGCGACTCGACCGGGATCGCCGCCTTCGTCCGGGGCGACAATCGTGTCGCCGCCGACGGCGGCTGGCTGCGGGTGACCGGCGCCAGCGGCCGGGTCGACCGGGTGCTCCAGGTGACCGGGCTGGCCGACGTGCTGAGATATGAACCCGACAAGGCCGACCCGACCGCGCAGGCCGCCGGTTGATGGGCTACATTTCCCCGCCAGCATCGAGGACCGCACGGTCTTCCGTACCACTGACACGAAGCAGGTAGCGATGCGCGCAGACAGGCCGGGTCCCGTTCGCATCCTGGTGGTGGACGACGACCCGGGCGACGTGCTGATGATCGAGGAGGCCCTCGCGGACTCCGACGTCGACAAGGTCATCGACGTCGTCGGCGACGGCCAGGAGGCGATGGAGTTCCTGCGCCAGGAGGGGCGGCACACCGAGGCCCGGCGCCCCGACGTCATCCTGCTCGACCTGAACATGCCGCGGATGGACGGGCGGCAGGTGCTCGGCGCGGTCAAGGGCGACGAGGACCTGCGTACGATCCCGATCGTGGTGCTGACCACCTCCAACGCCGACACGGACATCGTGGGCAGCTACACGCTCCAGGCCAACGCCTACGTGACCAAGCCGATCGACCTGGACGACTTCAACGACGTGGTGCGCCGCATCGACGAGTTCTTCGGCCGGGTGGTCGTGCTGCCGAAGCGCACCTGACGCCGCACCGCCCGCCCGGGCGCGCCCGCCGCATTGTCCACGCCGGGCCGCCCACCGACACCCCGCGAGGCGCCCGACCCGCGTCGGCGCTCGCATGCTGAACATTTTTCCGGAACCCCCTCGGCGGTCGCCGCCAGCGCCGAGGATCCAGGTGGGGAAGAATTACCAGCTGCCTGGGGGGCGACAGTATGAGGTTCTCCGTCGTTGAGACCGGTTACGACCAGCGGCAGGTCGATTCCTGCCTCGACCAGCTCGGCATCCGGTTGACCCGGCTCGCGGCCCGGGCCGAGGGCGCCGCCGGGGGCGGTCGGGAGTGGGACGAGATCCGTGACGAGGCGTCGGCGCTGTGCGGCCTGCTCCAGCGGTTGGACCTCGGCGACCGGGGGGTGGGCCGGTACGGGGTCGGGAGCGCCGAGCGGGAGGCGGCCGACATCCTGGCCCAGGCGCGCTTCGAGCTCGACGCGGCCCGCGAGGAGGCCCGGCAGGTCCGCGAGCGGGTCTACGCCGAGGCGGTGCAGGCCCGCCGGGACTTCGAGGCGGCGCTGTACGCCCGGCGGCGGCGCGAGGCCCGGGCGGACCAGATCCTCGGCGGGCTCGCGGGCGAGCCGGTGCCGGCCGACACCCCGACCGCCGCGGCCGGGCTGACCGGCGGCGGCGTGCCGGCGACGCGGATCGCCGCTCGTGGTGGCGCCGACGCGTCCAGCGAGCCGCCGGGCGGCCGCGCCGGGATCCGCTGACCCCGCGCGCCGCGTCAGGTCAGCGCGGCGACGATCGTCGTGGCCCGCCCCTCGTGCCGGGCGTACGCGTCGGGGAAGGCGGACACCTGCACGGCCTGGGCCGCGCCGGCCACGCTCATCTCCTGCCAGCCCGGGATCTCGCGCAGCGCCTCGTAGAACGCCCGGGCGGCGTACGTGGGGCGCATCAGCTCCCGCACCGTGCCCCAGCCGCTGCTCGGGCGCTGCTGGAACAGGCCGACCGAGTCGTGGTCGGAGCCGCTGCCCTGGTGCGGGTACTGCCGGGACTCCGGGAGCACGTCGCTGGCCAGGTTGTAGAGGTTGCTCTCCTGCATGGCGGTGGCCACGGCGACCACCAGGGCCCGGCGGGGCATCTTCAGGTCCTCGCCCACGTCGACGATGATCTTGGCGTTGTCCATCTGGGCCTGGGTCAGCCCGGCGACGGGGCGGGGGCGGGCCGGTTTGGCCGGTTTGGCCGGGGCCTTGCGGGTGGCCGAGGGGGTCGGCTTGGGCGTCGGGCTGGCGCTGACCGCGGGGGCGGGGGAGGCGGCCCGGTCCAGGGCGCGGGAGGCGCGCTCGTCGGTGGCGGCCCGCTCGGCCACCGCCTCGGCCACGGGCTCCCGAGGGGTGTCGGTGTCGCCGCGGGTGCCGGCGAACGCGGCGGCGCCGAGGCAGCAGGTCACGCCGGTGGCGAGGGCCACCCGGACGGGGGTCGAGGCGAGCAGGGCCCGGCCGCCGCGGCGCTGCCGCTCCGGGGCGCGATGACGGCCGATCGTCCGTTCGGTTGAGGCGGGATCGGCCGCAGCGGTGGCCGGTCGATCCTGGGTCAGCTTCTGGTCGAGGGGGTCGTCGGGACTCACCCGCCGAGGCTAGAAAGAGGAGCGCGAGTTGCCATCGGCCTGGTTGGTGGCATGCGCCACAATTTGCGGTGATCCGCTTCTCCATTACGCCCGGCCAGTTACCAAGCGCGTATTGCTCGCTTGTCGGGTCTTTCGTTTATGCCCGAAAAAGGCGTAGGAAAGGGGAGAATAGTCGATCTTGGTGCACAGGCCGCGGCGTCGGCTCGCCCTCCGTAGAAGGACCGATGCGGCAGTCATCCGTTCGGGCCACCGCCGGTCGACTGCGAGGGTGACCCGTGCGTCGGCCGGGACAGGCCAGGGGCGGCCTCGGTCGCCGCGCGCCCGGCGCGTGCCGCCGGGGCTCATGACGCGCCGGTTGTCCCGTGGTCTGGCTCGCCCGGCGACGGTGAGGTCAGTGCCGGCCGTTCTCGGCGGGCGTGACGGTGAGCCGGTGCCGGCTGGCGTCGCCGCTGGAGAACGGCCACAGCCGGTCGGCGTGCTCGACGAGCTCGGCCAGTTGCTGGCGGGTGAGCCCGGCCGACGAGATGGAGGCGTGCACGTCGGCCCGGTACCGGCCGTCGTCGTCGCGCCCGAGCTTCGCCTCCGCCCGCACCTGCACGGTGTGCGCCTCGTCGGTGATCTCACCGGCTGCCTCCACCGCCGCGTGGTGCAGGCAGGACGCGAAGGCGGCGGCGAGCAGCTGCTCCGGGGTCAGGCCCGAGCAGTGCGGCGCCAGCGGGGACGCGAGGGCCGTGGAGAGCCCCCCGTCGTCGGTGCGTACGTGGCCGCCCTCGGCGGTCGCGGTGGCCGTCTCGTTCAGCCAGGAGCTCGATTCCGGCATCGCGTTCCTCCCGTTCACTCACCCGCCCGGCTACCCGGCCCCCGAGCCGTGAAACCGCAGGTGGTGGCCGGGACTGCGGGGGTGACGGCGGCCGGCGCCGGCGGGACGGATCGGCCCGGTGCGAAGGTGGCGGCGCCCCGGACGGCCCGGCCGGCGTGGCAGGCGGCCGTGCCCGGACGGCTCAGCCGGCGTGGGTGGACCGGTCGGGGACGGCCGCCGCCTCGGTCACCTCGGCCGCCGCGCGTTCCGTCCACGGGGACACCTGGCCGCCGCGCTGCCCGGGCGCCACCGGCTGCCGCATCGGCACGTACACCCGGGCGTCCACCGCCTCGGCCAGCACCAGCGCGGCCACCAGGCTGGTCGGCCGGTCGGCCGGGTCGTCGGCCAGGCAGCGTGCGCACAGGTCGGCCACCTCCGGGGGCAGCCCGTCGATCTCGGGCAGCGGCTGCGGGGGTTGCCGCCGCCGCACGCCGAACAGCTGCGTCGTCGTGCCCGCCTGGTACGGCAGCCGCCCGGTGAGGCAGTAGTAGAGCAGCACGCCGAGGGCGTACATGTCGGCGGCCGGGGTGGCGGGCGCCCGCTCCAACTGCTCGGGCGCGAGGTACGCCGGCGTGCCCACCACGATCCCCTCGGGCGACCGGTCCGGGGTGCCCGAGGGGGTGGCGATGCCGAAGTCGAGCACCTTGACGCCGGACGGGGTCAGGATGACGTTGGCCGGCTTGACGTCGCGGTGCACGATGCCGTGCGCGTGGGCCGCGGCCAGGGCGGCGCTGATCTCGGCGCAGACCCGCACGGCGATGCGCCAGTCCAGCGGCCCGGCCCGCAGGTGCGCCGCGAGCGTCTCGCCCTCGGCCAGCTCCATGACGATGTAGGGCACCTGGCCGCCGGGCAGCGTCGCGCAGGTGCCGAAGTCGTGCACGCTGGCCACGTTCGGGTGCACCAGCCGGGCCGCGGAGCGCGCCTCGGCGCGGATCCGCTCCACCGAGGTGTCCGGTTCCTCCTGCCCGGGGGACATCACCTTCACCGCCACCGGCCGGTCGAGCACCGCGTCGTGGGCCCGCCAGACCTCGGACATGCCGCCGATGCCGATGCGCTGTTCGAGCCGGTACCGCCCGCCCAGCGTCCTCATCGACCGCTCCTCGTCTGCCGCCACCGCCCGTCCCCGGGCGTCCGCCGTGTCGCCTTCGCTGCCGTTACCCGGCCTCCGATCAGGGCAAACCGCAGCCGGTTCCGGGCGGGGGCAGGCCGCGCTGCGGTAGCTTGCGAGCCGAGGCCGCTGTCGGCCCCGGACCGGAGGTGCGCGGATGGGCGAGGTGACCGTACGCTTCGTCGGCGGGCCGGCCCACGACCTGGTCCGGGCGCTTCCCGCCGGGCCCGACGGGTCCCCGCCGGCGCGCTGGGTCCTGCGCCACCCCGACGGGGCGGGGATGGCCGGCGGCGGCGGGCCGGACCACCTCTACGAGCGCGAGCACGCCGCCGGCGGCGGCACGTGGACGATGCGATTCGTGCACACCTATCCCGTGGGCATGACGGAATGACCCGCCCCACCCGCGCGGCGGCTGACCGGCGGTAACCGCGCCGGCACCGGCCGCGCACAGCGGGCGCACAGGTGGTGCACAAGGCGGGCACAGCCGGCCGGTCCACGATGGGACCATGATGACCGAGGGGCAGGCCGGAGCGGGCCAACCCGCGCCGCGTGCTGAGCAAGGGGCAGATCCTCGACCGGGTCTGGAACTACGACTTCGGCGGCCAGGCCAACGTGGTCGAGCTCTACATCTCGTACCTGCGTAAGAAGATCGACGCCGGCCGGAAGCCGATGATCCACACGCTGCGCGGCGCGGGTTATGTCCTCCGCCCGGCGGACTGAGCGGCCCGCTGCCCGGCTCCGCCTCCGGCCCGCCGCAGGCCGGCGTGGCCGCCGTCGGGCTGCTGCTCACCGGCGGCACCGGCGCCCTGATCGTGCGGGCCACCCTGCGCCCGCTGCGCCGGGTGGCCGCCACCGCCGGCCGGGTCAGCGAGCTGCCCCTGGACCGGGGCGAGGTGGCGCTGTCGGTGCGCGTCCCGCCCGCCGGCACCGACCCGCGTACGGAGGTCGGCCAGGTGGGCGCGGCGCTGAACCGGATGCTCGGGCACGTCGCCGCCGCCCTCGCCGCCCGCCAGGCCAGCGAGACCCGGGTACGCCAGTTCGTCGCCGACGCCAGCCACGAGCTGCGCACCCCGCTGGCCGCCATCCGCGGGTACGCCGAACTCGCCCGGCGTGGCCGGGAGGGCGTGCCGCCCGACGTGGCCCACGCGCTGCGCCGGGTCGAGTCGGAGAGCGTCCGGATGACCAGCCTCGTCGACGACCTGCTGCTGCTGGCCCGGCTGGATTCGGGCCGCCCGCTCGCGGTCGGCCCGTCCGCCTGCCGCGCGTCGCGACCGGGACGTAGCGTCGGTCCCCGGTCAGTCGGCCAGCAGGTCGGCGAGGACGGCCGCGATCCGCTCCGCGTGCCGCCCGTCGGGGTCCTCGTCGGCGTTGAAGTCCGTGACGCTCATCCCGATCAGCCGGCCCGAGCGCACCAGCGGCGCGACCAGCGCCGCGAGGTCGGCCCAGTCCAGGCCGCCCGGCTCGGGGTAGCTGACCGCCGGCAGCACGACCGGGTCGAGCACGTCGAGGTCGAGGTGCAGCCAGGCCGGCGTGGTGCCGGTGGCCAGGTTCCGGCCCACCGCCGCCGCGTCGGGCCCGCGCAGCCGGTCGGCCGGCACCAAATGCACGGCGGGGTCGACCCGGACGGCTTCCATGCCCTCCGCCACGTCCGGGTCCGGCGGGCGGTGGCCGAGCACGTGCACCTGGTCGGGGTCGACCAGCGGCCCCTCCCGGTCGAGGACGCCGGCCGGGCCGTGGTCGGTGACGATCGACAGGTCCATGTCCGCCGCCTCGCCGGTGGGCGAGGTGCGCCCGTCCTCGAAGTCGAGGTGGGCGTCGAGGAACCACAGGTCGAAGCCGGCCGGCAGCCCCTGCAGCGTGCCCGGCAGGATCGCGCAGTCGCCCCCGAGCACGAGAGGGCTGTGCCCCGCGTCGAGCAGCTCCGTCACCCGGGCGGCGATCGCCCGGGTGGCCCGCCGCAGGTGTTCGACGCCAATCACGCCGGTCTCCGGGTCGCGGACGGGATCGGTGATCCGGGCGTCGACCGCCCCGGCGTCGGCCGCGCCCAGCCGGCCCAGCAGCCCCGCCGACCGCAGCGCCGTGGGTGCCCGTCGCTCGCCCCGGCCGCGGCCGGAGGAGTCGAGCGGAGCGTCCAGCACCGACCATCGCACACCCGGAAGGCTAGTCCGGTCGTGGCAGGCTGGGCGGCATGTACCGGGAACGTCCCGCCGGGTTTGCCGGCGCGGTGCTCTGGACCAGCACGACGAGGGCGGGTGCCGCGCCGACCCGGGTGCTCCCCGACGGCTGCGTCGACCTGCTCTGGACGAGCCGTGGTGGCCTTCTGGTGGCCGGGCCCGACCGCACCGCGCACCTGAGCGGCGGCGGGCCGGCGCGGCGCTGGGTGGGGCTGCGGCTGCCGCCCGGCGTCGGCCCGGCGGTGCTCGGCGTGCCCGCCGTCGAGCTGCGCGACCGACGGGTCCCGCTGGCCGACCTGTGGGGCGACCGCGACGTCGACCGACTGGCCGAGCGGGCCGAGGCCGCCCCGGCCGCCGTGCTGACGGAGATCGCCGCGGCGCGGCTGCGGGCGGCCGGGGGCCCGGACCCGCTCGGTGTCCGGGTCGCCGCCGCGCTGGCCGCCGGTGCCGAGGACGGTCACGCTGGCGTTGTCCATGACGGTCTCCTTAACACACTGTTGGTGGTCGAGGTGAATGTGGTGAGGTAAGTCAGGTCAGCTGATCCTGGGTGGCCGGGGCGTCGGTGGCCTGCTCCGGGTGGGGTGCGGAGCTGCGCAGGGTGATCGCCGCGATGACAGCACCTGCGGCGGCGAGGATCCCGGCGCCGATGAAGGCGGCGGAGTAACCGTCGGTCAGGGCCGGCAGGTCGCCGAGTTGGTCGGCGCCGTAGGACGCGGCGACGGCGGTCATGGCGGCCAGGCCGAGGGCGGAGCCGACCTGGTAGCTGGTGTTGACGATGCCGGATGCCAGCCCACCTTCCTCGGGGCGGGCGCTGGAGATCGCGGTGCCGAGAGACGGGATGAAGGCGAGCGACATGCCCAGCGCCGCGACGAGCGAGGCGGGCAGGACGTCGGCGACGAAGGTGCCGTCGGGGCGGATCAGAGCGAGCCATCCGAGGCCGGCGGCGAGGACCGCGAGGCCGGTCACGACCATGGGCTTGGGGCCGAATCGGTTGATGGCCCGCGGTGCGAGGGCGATCATCCCGACCATGATGAGGACGGTCATGGGCAGCAGCGCGGCGCCGCTGGGGAAGGCGCTGTAGCCGAGGACCTGCTGCAGGTACAGGTTGAGGTAGAACCACATCGGGATCCAGGCCGCGCCGAGCAGCAGTTGGGCGATGTTCGCGGCGGCGAGGTTCGAGGCACGGAAGATGGACAGGCGCATCAGCGGCTCCCGGCGGGCGGCCTGGATGGCGAGGAACGCCACCAGGGCGGCGACGGCGCCGGCCAGGACCAACCAGGTCTGCCCGGAGGACCAGCCGACCTCGGGGGCGCGCACGATGGCGTAGACGGCGGCCCCGAGACCGAGGGTCACGGTGAGCGCTCCGGCGACGTCGAGGGAGCCTCGGCGGGCGCCGCCGGCCGGCATCAGCGCCGGGGTGACGAGGACGGCGACCAGCGCGATCGGGATGTTGATGTAGAAGACCCAGGGCCAGCTGACGTACTCGGTGATGACGCCGCCGAGGAAGACGCCGGCGGTGCCGCCTGCGGGTGCCGCGGCTCCGTAGAGAGCAAGGGCTCTGGTGAGCTCCCGCGGCTCGGCGCCGAAGAGCATCATCAGCAGGGTCAGCGCCGAGGGCGCGATCAGGGCGGCGCCGGCACCTTGGACGGCGCGGGCGGCCAGCTCGACGGCGACGCTGTCGGCCAGGCCGGCGGCGGCCGACCCGGCCAGGAGGATCAGCCAGCCGGCGGTGAACATGCGGCGGGCGCCGAACAGGTCGGACAACCGGCCGCCGAGCAGCAGCAGGCCGCCGAAGGCGACGACGTAGGCGTTGAACACCCAGGACAGGTTCTCTGGCGAGAAGCCGAGGTCCGTCTGCATCCGAGGTAGAGCGACGCCGATGATCGAGGTGTCCATGATGACCATGAACTGGGCGAGCGCGATGAGGCCGAGCGCCCACCATCGCTTGGTCCTGGGTGACATCACAACCACTCCTTATGCCCCTAGGGGGTATCGGTAAGTGGGGAATGTCTACCCCCTAGGGGTATTAGACGTCAAGTGTTCCGCATCAACGACGCCTGAATACGCGAAACCCTTGCGGCATATACCCCCCTGGGGTAGCGTCCGCGTATCAAGAGAGGCGGATCGTGACGGGACACCGGCACCCAGACAGAGGACGGGACCACACGCAGCTCCGCCGGGCCGTGGGAGGACTCCGGGTGACCAGAAGGCTCCGTTTGGTCCTGATCTGCCTTGCCTACCCACACCCACCAGAGGAGATGTCCATGTGCAACAGCGAATCCGGTTGCGGCTGCGCCACTGCCGTTGACACCGCCCCGCCAGCCACCGCCGCCCAGGACGGCGTCCGGACCACCTACACCGTGTCCGGCATGACCTGCGGGGGCTGCGCCAACTCCGTGCGCAAGCACCTCAGCACCGTCGCTGGCGTCACGGGTGTCGAGGTCGATGTGACCGACGGCCTGGTCACCGTCACCAGCGACGCCGCCCTGGAGACCGCCGACGTACGCACCGCGGTCGAACAGGCGGGCTATCAGCTTGTCGGCTGACCACCTGGCCGGTCGTGTCCGTCCCAGACACGGGCACGACCGGCCGCGCCCCTGCCGCATCAACACGGTCACAGGAGTCGACATGACTGGTGCAGATCATCCCGACCACTACCCCGCCAGCCCTGGGCTCGTGGTCTACGGCACCGGCTGGTGCCCCGACGTGCGGCGCAGTCGGGCTGTGCTCGACGCCGCCGGCGTCACCTACCACTACGTGGACCTCGACCGGGACCGAGCCGCCACCAGGCTCGTCCGGCGGCTGCAGCACGGACGTCGACGCGTCCCCACGCTGCTGTGGCCGGACGGCACCTTCCTGGTCGAGCCCACGGATGAGGACCTGCGGACTCACCTCGACCAGCGAGAAGCAGAATCCAGCACCGGTGACCGATGACGGCCTACCGGCCATCACCGCCGCTGGAGCGAGAAGAACATGGCGAGGCCGAGGTATCTCGCCGCGAGCCGATGGAGCGGGAGATCTGGGGCCGCGTGGCGGCGGTCCGGCGTTCCGGAACGTACTGCCGGACCGTCCGGGCGGCACCCGTGCGGCTGCCACCCGGACCGTCCTTCAGTCGCTGGAACCCCCTGCACTGATGAGCTGCCCGAACAGGTCGGTGCTGATGTTGCCGCCGGAGACGACCAACCCGACCCGGCGGTGCAGCATTCGGACCCGACCGGCCAACATCGCGGCTACGGCAAGGGCGCCGCTCGGCTCAACGACGAGCTTCATCCGATCGAACAGGAATTTCATCGCGGTCAGAATTTCCTCGTCGGTGACCACGACGACGTCGTCCACGAGCCGCTGAATGATGGGAAACGTGACGTCGCCGGTCCGCTCCCCGGTCACACCGTCCGCGATGGTGCGGGGCACCGGTATGCGGACCGGTTGACCGGCCCGCAGAGATCGCCGGTTCTTGTCCCCGGCCTCGGTCTCCACCCCGACGATGTACGTGGTGGGTGCGATCGTCCGAAGGACGGTGGCACAGCCGGCCAGCTGCCCGCCACCGCCGAGCGGGACGACCAGCGCATCCAAACCGTCGACGTCGTCCCAGAGCTCCACCGCCGTCGTGCCCGCGCCGGCGACCACGTCCGGATGGTCGTACGGTGGGATCACGGTCAACCCGCGCTCGGCAGCGAGCCGGTCGGTAATTTCGAACCGGTCGTCGGTGTAGCGGTCGAACGTGACCACCTCGGCGCCGTAGTGGGCGGTGGCAGTCACCTTGGACGCCGGCGCGTCACGCGGCATGACAACGACGGCGTGGGAGCCGAGCACATGCGCGGCCAGCGCGACCGCCTGCGCGTGGTTACCTGAGGAGAAAGCGATGACGCCACGGCGGCGGGCGTCGTCGTTCAACCGGGCGACGGCGTTGTAGGCGCCCCGGAATTTGAAGGCACCGACGCGTTGGAAGCTCTCACACTTGACGAACACCGTGGTGCCCGTTCGCTGGTTCAAGGTGCGCGAAGTGAGGACGGGTGTGCGGTGGGCGACGCCGAAGAGCCGTTTGGCCGCGGCATGCACGTCGTCAGCGGTGACAGTGAGGCGATTCGTCATCGTGAGGTGGCTCCTTGCGGGACGGCTGTGGCGGGGAGCGGCGCGGAGGCGGGCTCGAGTCGACCGGAGCGAGCCAGCAGAGCGACAGCACCGGCGCAGGCTGCCCCCGTCGCGGAGAGCGCCAGCCAGGGCAGCGCGGGAAGCTCCCAACGCTCAGCGAGCCCCCAGACAGCGCCGGTAGCGAGGTTCCCGGCGGTGATCCCGATGCCGGCGAAAGTGTTGTACAGGCCGTAGTGGGTCGCGACAAGCCGGTCCTGGGCAAGCGCCACGATGGTGTCCATCTCGAACGGGTACGCCACCACGGCGCCCAGGGTGAGCAGCACCGTGGCGGCCAGGGTCGGAAGAATCGCCACGGTGGCCGCGCCCAGGGAACTCTGGCGGGCGGTCAGCCCGGCGGTCGCCGCCAGCGGCAGGAACGCCGCTGCCATCAGGGCCAGGCCGGCGGCGACGGCCCTGCCGGATTCCCAGCGATGCCGTGCCCAACCGGTGGTCCGGACCTGCCCCATGACCGCCACCACGGCGGAAAGGGCGAACAGGACACTGCTGCCAATGTCACCGCTCTCCCCCAGCACCTTCGCCGCCTGCAACGGAAGGGCGAGGTAGATCTGCGACGACAGCACGTAGGAACCGATCATGGCCAGGGAGAACAGAAGGAACGAGCGGTTGCCGACGACCTGCCGCCAGTCGGCTCGTACCCCACCGACACCGTGTGGCCGCCCGTCGACCGTGGGCGCGGACCGCGCCGGCAGGGCACGGACTTGTACCACGGTGAGCACCAGGAAGATCATCGCCGCGGTCATACAGACGAGCCGGAAGTCCTGGCTGATCAGGGCAAGCCCGACGACCGGCCCGATGAGGATGCCAGCTTGGTAGAAGACGTTGAATGCGGCAAACGCCTCGACGCGGCGTTCCCCGGCCTCCGCCGCGACGTACGCCCGCACCGCTGGATTGAACAGCGCGCCGGCGAGCCCGGTGGCCACCGACGCGATCAGCAGCATACGCAGGTCGGAGCCAAGACCGAGCAGCGCGAATCCCATGGTCCGCAGGGCACAGCCGAGGACGATCATCGGTTTGTAGCCGAGCCGGTCGGCGAGCATGCCGCCGACGAAGAACATGCCCTGTTGGCTGAGTGTGCGCACCCCCAGGATCAGGCCCACGGTCCAGGCGGCCATGCCCAGACCCGAAGCGAGATGGTTGGCCAGGTACGGCATCAGCATGTAAAAGCCGAGGTTGATGCCGAACTGATTGACCATCAACAGTTGGAGGGGCCGGTCGAACGAGCCGACCTGATGCCAGGTGCCCTTCACCACGGTCTCCTCCTGGCGTCCCAGCGCGCCCCAAGGCCGCTGCCGGCTCTGCCGTCCCCTGCGCCGGGCGGCGGCGCCGTTTCGACATCGGCACCACCGCGCGCTGCGGGATCGATGACGGTGACGCACCGGGTCCAGCGGGTAACCTCGCGCTCCTGCGGGTGGCCGAGGTGCTCGGGTTGCGGGGCCGGTGGCCGATCTAGCAGACGGTGGCGGCGGCAGTAGTCGTCGTTGAAGATGGTGTCGACGTATCGGGCCGCCCCGTCGGGAAAGATGGCCGCGACCCGGGTGGACGGAGGGTGGGTGCGGGCGACCCAGGAAGCGACAACCGCGACGGCGCCCACGCTCCAACCGCCGGTGAGGTAGCGGGCGGCAGCCAGACGCCGACATGCCCATACTGCTTCGGCCGGCGAGACCCAGTGCACTTCCGCGAAGGCCCCGTAGTCGACGTTGCGGGGGTAGATGCTGCTCCCCAGCCCTCGCATCAGGCGTGGCCGGTCGGGTTGACCGAAGATCGTCGACCCGACGGTGTCGACCCCGACCAGTCGCAGGTCCGGGTTCGTCTCCCGCAGCACTCGGGAGACACCGGCGCTGTGGCCGCCGGTGCCGACGCTGCACACCAACACGTCGACGTGTTTGAGCTGCGTCGCGAGTTCCCGGGCCAGTCCCTCGTAGGCCCGCACGTTGTCGGGGTTGTGGTACTGGTCGGGGCACCAGGCACCCGGGCGTTCCGCGAGCAGCTGGGCGACCCTGTCCCGGCGCGCCTGCTGCCAGCCGCCCTGCGGGTGCGGCCTGTCGACGACGTCGACCTTGGCACCGTAGGCGGCCAACAGGTGCCGCATGTGGGGTTCCATCCCCGCGTCGGTGACCAACGTGACGGGATGCCCGTAGAGCATCCCCGCCAAGGCCAGTCCAAGTCCGAGGGTCCCCGAGGTGGACTCGACAACTGGTGCTCCCGGAGCCAGGTCTCCTCTCCCTCGTGCCTGACCAAGTAGGTAAAGGCCTGGCCTGTCCTTGATTCCGCCGGGATTGTGGCCCTCCAATTTGGCCCAGAAGCCCGTCTCCTTCTGCCCGGTCAGGTCGGGAATCCATAGAACCGGGGTGTTTCCCACCAGGTGCTCGGGGGTCGCTGCGGCCATCGCCGCACTGGGGACAGGTTGATCTGCGACGCCGTGGGAGGCGTCAAGGTACTTCGCCACAACATGCCTTTCGTCGTCTCGTCTACGCCTACGGTCACCGTCAGGAAGCGCGGACCCTGTGGGATGGGTGTCCGCGCTGCCGGCGCCGCTATATGCGAAGGACCGACGAAGATGCTCCTGCCGTCGTGAGCGGCAGCAACGAATGCGTGAGGTGGCACGGCCATCGGTGGACGGATGAAGGGACGCCGTCCATGTGTCTGTGGGCGGGCAGGGCAGGGGAACCGATTGTCTCGGTGACGGACCTGTAGGGCATGACCATTGCCGCTGTCGCCAGATGCGGGCACCTCTCGGAGCGAGTTGGAGTGCTCGGGAGCGACGAGTCGGCGTCATCCGTGCCGGGCGAGGCGCCGTCGACCGGATGGTCGTGCTGGCCGGGTGGCATGGAATGGGCCGAGGCGGAGGGTGCGCACCAGCCGGCGAGCATGACCAGCCCTGCCACAGCCAGGAGGACCAGGAGGCTGGCCAGGGGAGCCTGCGACGCCGGGCGCAGCCAGTGACGTCGCACCACAGGTCCTCCCACTAGGCATAACAGTCGGAACCTGGGCGATAGCCCACATTCACCGACGCCAGCCTAGCCGCTGAGCAGTGAAAACTACAGATGGAGAGCTTTTCACTACACTGAGCGCCGCGGGTTGACGTGGGCCACACAGTCCAACCGCGGCGTCCGAGCATCGCCAGGACCTGCCCTGAGAGGCGGCGAGACGATCGGTGAACATGGGCTGACGGGCGGTCGTCACGGCGCACGGGGTGGCACCCCTCGGCGTCGGCGCTTTTCGCAGGAATCTCAGGCGCAGAAGAGGACGGTGGTGGCGACGCCGACCAGTGCCGGTGCGAGCACCGCGGCCAGCGGAAGTGCGACACGGGTCGACGTTCGGGAGCCGGGTTCCCCGGCCTGCAGGCGGTGCAGCCGCGTCGGCACGTCCGCTCCGGCCATCGGCAGGGCGTGCGCGGGGTGTGGAGCAGCGTTGAAGGCGATCAGCGCCGCGCGGACCGCGGGCGCGCCGCAGGCCCGCACGGCGGCCGCGTCGGCGGACAACTCGACCAGAAGGCGCATGGCACGCGGGGCGCGGCGGGTCAGCGGCACCCACGGCGCGGCCGCCGCCAGGACCTCGGCGAAGGCGACGATCAGATGGTGGCGGCCACGCAGGTGGGCCCGCTCGTGACACAGCACCGCCGCGCGTTGCGCCGCGGGCAGGCCCAGGACGCCGGCGCTGACGACGAGCAGGCCCCGACCGCCACCAACGCTGTAGGCCAGTGGCGCGCGATGCGGAACCCGCAGCACCGGTTCACGCTCCGGTGTAAGGGTTTCGCCGACCAGGGTCACCAGGTCCTGGTGTGCTTGTCGGGACCTGCGGTGCGAACGCCACTGCCGGACAGCAACGACCACGCATCGCGCGGCCAGCGCGGCGACCGCCACCATCCCGGCCACGCCGAGGACCTCGTCCTGCGCCGGCAGCCGGCCGTGACGCACCGCAAGCCAACAGTGGTGCGCGAGAGACTCTGCCCAGCCCTCGACACTGTCGGCGGGCGCGAGCAGCAGCACCACCCCGGCGGTGAAGGTCAGCAGCACTGCGGCCAGACTGCCCCACCAGGCGAGCAACACGGCGACCGGATCACGAACCCCGCCCACGGCGCGCTCCAGCAGAGCCGGGGCCAGCCAGGCCACGACGAACGCACCGACGACGAGGGCGATACCCGGGCTCACCGGCGATCCGACCGCTCGTCGAGCACCTGCCGCAACACCGCCAACTCCCGGTCAGAGGCCGAACGGGCGAAGTGCAGAAGCACCACGTCGGGTTGAAGACTCGTCTCCAGCATGCGCCGCAAGGTTCGAGCCACGAGTTCCTCCCGGCTCCCGGCGGGCCGATAGTGGTAGGCCTTGCCGCTCTTGTCGCGCAGCACCCACTGCTTGCGGTGCAGGTTGTCCAGCACAGTCATGACGGTGGTGTAGGCCAGGGTGCGTCCGGTCAGCCTGTCGAGCACCTCACGCACCCGCAGCGGCTCGCCCGCTCGCCACAGCACGTCCATGACCGCGGCTTCCAGCTCACCCAGGCCGTTCAACGGCACACCGCCTCCCACATCCAGGTCAGCCTACGCCGACCTGGCAGCGCCGTACCTCCGTGTTACGGCGTCAGGTTGGGGATGTCGAACCAGGAGAACGGCGCCCACGGCAGGTTACGCAGCACCGTGCTGTAGAGCAGGAAGCCGGCGACGTACGCCCCGTAGGCCCAGGCGGGCAGGCGCAGCGCGGGTAGCTCGCGGCCGAGCCAGGCCGAGGCGAGGAATCGCACACCGAGGTACGCCACGAATGGCACCGCGATCAGCGCGGCCAGGTGGTGGCGAGCGGCCTCGACGAGGTCGCCGTGCAGCAGGTAGTAGAACATGCGGGTGCCGCCGCAGCCCGGCCCGTTGATGCCGGTGAGGGCGTGCCACAGGCAGGGGCCGGTCGGGTCGGCGACCCGGTCGGTGGGATCGAATCGCAGCACGAATCCCACCGCTGCGGCCAGTACCGCAACCCCGGCAACCGATACCGCGCGTCGCAACGCCCGGTTAGGCGCCGCCATGACCTGACGCACGACAACCTCCTCGCTGCGCCAACGCTGGGCGCACACTCGCCGTCGCGTCATGTCCGCACCGTGACGCCCGACGACACTACTACTATCCGGCAATAGTAGATGGCATACGATCGGGGGGTGGCGCGGGATGATCCCGTGCCGCCACCGCAGGTCGCAGGGCGAGGCAAGGGAGCTTGGTGTGGCCCACAAGGGGCAGAATCGGTTGGCATGGATCGGCGTCGCGGTCGGCGTCCTCCTGCTGGTCACCGCCGCGGCCACCGCCGTCGGCTGGCGTGGCGACGCCACCTCCACCGGCTCGTCGGCGTTGGGCAGCGGCGGGCTGGGCCACGTGCACGGCCTGGGCGTGAACCCCGCCGACGGACAGCTGTACGTGGCCACCCACCACGGAGTGGTCCGGTTCTCCGGCGCCGAGGCGACCCGGGTCGGGGACGGCCGCCAGGACACGATGGGCTTCACGGTGGCCGGCCCCGACGAGTTCCTCGCCTCCGGGCACCCGGCACCCGGCGAGGACGGGCCGAGGCACCTGGGGCTGGTCCACAGCACCGATGCCGGCCTTTCCTGGCGGACCCTGTCCCTGGCCGGGCAGGCCGACTTCCACCTGCTGCGCTCTTCCGGCGGCATCGTGTACGGCCTCGATTCGACCAGCGGCGCCCTGATGGCCAGCACTGACCGGGTCACGTGGCAGACCCGTTCCACGATCGAGGCCTACGACCTGGCCGTCGACCCGCACCGCCCGGACACCCTCCTGGCAACCACGGAACAGGGCACGCGCCGCTCCACTGACGGTGGCCGCACCTGGGCACCGGCCGGCGGCCCGCCAGCGGTGCTACTGCACTGGTCTGCGCGGGAACTGGTGGCGGTCACGGCGGATGGCGCACTGGTGCGATCCGTCGACGGTGCGGCGACCTGGTCGCCCACCGCCGGCCGCGCACCGGGCGCCCCGGTCGCGCTCACCGTGCACGAGAACCTCATCTACCTGGCCACCGAGGACGGCCGGGTGTTGCGCAGCGCCGACTCGGGCGTGACGTGGCAGCCGATGACGTCCTGAGCGGACGACGTGCCCGAGTCGCCTGTGTCTGTCCAGGTGTGTGGCGGCCCGGTCGGATGGTCTCGACCGGGCCGCCGTTCATACGTGTGTTAGTGCTGTGCGGGGGTGAGTTTGACCCGGCGTAGCAGTTGGGCGTTGAGTGCCACCACGATGGTGGAGGCGGACATCAGCACCGCGCCGACGGCCGGGCTGAGGGTGAACCCCGTCCAGGCCAGGACGCCGGCGGCGAGTGGGATCGCCACCACGTTGTAGCCGGCGGCCCAGACCAGGTTCTGGATCATCTTCCGGTACGACGCGCGGGACAGCCGGATCACGCCCGTGACACCCCGCGGGTCCGACGAGGCCAGGATGACCCCCGCGGACTCGATCGCGACGTCGGTACCGGCGCCGATCGCCAAACCGACGTCGGCGCGGGCCAGGGCCGGCGCGTCGTTCACACCGTCGCCGACCATCGCCACGGTCAGCCCCCGGGCCTGCAACTCCGCGACCGCCCGGTCCTTGTCCGCGGGCAACACCTCGGCGAAGACCTCGTCCACCCCCGGCCGGAACCCCAGATCAGCAGCGACCGCCTCGGCGACCGGCCGGGCATCCCCGGTAATCATCACGATCTAACCCCCATGCGCCGTCCACCTCCAACCGGAACCATATACCCCCTAGGGGTATATGGTTCCGTCGGGCCATGACCCACTCCTCCCCTGCTACAACGACGGTTCGGAAGCCCGACGGGCAGCACGGGACGTCACCCCTACCCCCCAGCCGTATCGAACCCTGACCCGGGGAGGCGGGTACACCCTCGTCGTGTCGCAGCCACCGGGAGCGAGGGCGAGCCAGGAGGCTCCAGCAGCAGACGGGACAGCATGCACAGGGACACTTCTGCCGCCGCCCGCCGTCGCAGCCGCGGTCGCCGCTGTCGCCGCGTACGGCCGGACGCCCAACTTCCCGACCCCACTGGCGATCGGGACCGAGGCAGCCGTTGTCCTCGCTGCCACCGGATGGATCGCCGACCCCGGTCGACAGCGCGCCGAGCAAACACGAGCAGGTCATGACGGCCGCCAAGGCTCCCGACGGCATCAACCCCCGCCGAAGAAGGGATCGTCGCCATCGCTGAGAACCGGGCGACCTGGTGAGCGCCCACCTGAACCGGGCCAACCACCCCAGAATGTGAAACAACTACTTATAGCAGCTGAAGGCATGTTCGCCTCAAAAACCTGGAAAGCACTCCGACCGGACATGAATCCTTCTTATGTTCGTCGTGGCTCGTCTTCCTGAGCCGACCAGAAGGGAGTGAGGGACATGTCCAAGAGGTTTCTGACCCGGCTCGCCGGCGGGGTAGCGCTGGGCAGCGCCGCCCTGCTGCTCGGTACGCCCGCCGCCGCGCTCGCCGCGCCCTACGGACACCCGGAGCCCGGGGCCTGGGACCGCACCGAGGTTGTCTGCGCGAACACCGAGCAGAGCAACGAAGTGATCGTCGCCCAAATCATCAAGGACAACACCATCCGGGACAGCGACGTCAGCGTCGAGCAGTCCGCAGCGGTCGAAACGACGAACGACAACAGGACTCAGCCCAACAACGTCGTCGTCTGCATCGGCAACGTCGACGTTGACGTCGACGTGGAGTAGGACCGGGAGCCGCTCGAGTCGCTCCAGCGCGCCGGTATCAGCGGGTCCGGCTCGCCGGTGGACCAGCATGCCGGCAACCGGGTGGTCGGGGTGACGAAGGCTTGAGGAGGTTCTTCGCGGGCAGCGGTCGGCTGCCCGCGAAGAACCGCCGGTGGTCGGGGTCAGTGATGCCCGCAGAGCAGGAGACGGAGTGCGGTCGTGGGGCACGCGATCCACCCAATGTTGATCGTGTTCCCCTCGGGGCTGCTTGCCACCGCGGTGATCTTCGACATCGTGTATCTGGCCGCCGACCGCCCGGGGTTCGCCCTGGCGGCGGGTTACATGATCGCGGCGGGATCATCGGTGGGCTGACAGCGGGGTCCTCGCCCTGGTGTTCGGTTTCGCCGGTGCGGCCCTGGCCGGTGTTACCGGATGGCTTGGCGGCGAGCCTGGTCGAGCGGCCCGGGGTCGGCGTGGACGACGGCGCCGACGTGAAGGCGCCGAGTTCGCTGTCCCACAAGCACGCCTGAATCTCCGATCGAACGAGGGGTGGACCGGGCTGATGGCAAGCAGACACGAAACTCCGCAACCAGCTGGGTCGAGCACAGTCCAGCGGTTGGCCACCACCGGGCGTACCGTCGCCCAAGCCCGCGGCACAGGCTTGCCGGGCAGGACGAGAGGCGGGGCTGAGCCGGCCGGAGCACTCGTCGTGCCACCTGTGAACAGTCGCGACGTCGACCGCTGCTGAGATGGACTGGGCCGGATGGGCGTTGTTCGGGTTGGTCGCTACCGTGGCGCTCACCGCAGCGCTGATCACTGCACAACTGGCCGGCCTTACTCGCCTCGACATTCCCCTGGTACTCGGGACCATCGTCACCGAGGATCCCGACCGCGCCCGGGTCGTCGGGTTCTTCATCCACCTCTGCGCCGGTCAGGGCTTCGCCCTCGGCTACGCGGCCATGTTCGCCCTGCTGCACCGCGCCACCTGGTGGATCGGGGCGCTGATCGGGAGCCTCCACGTCGGGATCGCGCTGACGATTCTCCTGCCGCTGCTTCCGGGTTTCCACCCGCGCATGGCCTCGCAACGGGCGGGCCCGGCAAGCACAGCCGTGTTGGAGCCGCCTGGCCTGTTCGCCCTCAACTACGGGGTCCAAACTCCCGCGGTCGCGGCCGTCGTCCACATCATCTACGGAAGCGTCCTCGGACTGCTCCTTCAGGCCGACTGACCGGCGTCACGCGACTCGACAGGAAACCATCTCCATGACTGGCGGGCCCGACGTGACGTGGCCTCGGCCCCCGGCGCCCATCAGCGACTACGGGCTGCTGGGTGACACACGCACCGCTGCCCTCGTCGCCTCTGACGGCGCGATGGACTGGCTCTGCCTGCCCCGCTTCGACGGCGAGCCGCTGTTCGGCCGGCTGGTCGGGGGCCCGGACGCCGGAACCTTCCGGCTCGGCCCAGCCGGGCCGGCCACGGTCGTCGAACGACGTTACCGGCAGCACACCGCCACACTGACGACGACCTGGGCGGCGGGCAGCAGCCGCCTCACCCTCACCGAGGCCATGGTGGCCGAGGTCAGCGGTCGCCTGCTGCCCACGACACTGATCGTCCGGCGCCTGTCGGCCGAGGGGGCGACGGTGGACGCTGTCGTCGAGTTCGACCCCCGCCTCGGCGTACGGCACCGCAGGCCCCGAGTCCACCGCCGGCGCCGGGCCCTGTTGTGTGATTGGGGGTCGCTCGCGGTCTCTCTGGTCGCCGCACCCGACCTCACCATCGAGCCAGGCCGACCTGCCCCGATCACGGTCAGGCCGGGCCGACCGATCACCCTCGTACTGGCCGTGGCCCACCGCGAGCCGCTGATCCACGTCGAACCGGCTGCAGCCTGGGAACTGCTCGTCGAGGACGAGAACCGATGGCGTGCCTGGAGCACCGAAATCGACGCGTCGCTGCCGTTCCGGGAGCACGTCGTACGAAGCCTGCTGACCCTGCGGCTGTTGACCTACTCGCCCTCGCAGGCCCCGGTGGCGGCACCCACGACGTCCTTGCCCGAGGATCCCGGCGGGGTGCGGAACTGGGACTACCGCTACGTCTGGCCCCGTGACGCCAGCATCGGCGTCAGCGCCTTCCTCAGCGTCGGCAAGGCAGCCGAAGCCCACGGTTTCCTCGCGTGGCTGTTGCACGCCAGCCGGCTGCAGCGGCCACGCCTGCCGGCCCTACTCACCCTCCACGGCCGCCACGTACCCGCGGAACGGGAGGTGCCCGGCTGGACCGGCTATCTCGGCAGCCTTCCGGTACGGATCGGCAACGGCGCTGCCGGGCAACACCAACTCGACGGCTACGGCTGGGTGATCGACGCCGCCTGGGCGTTCGCGCAGTCCGGACACCGCCTCTACACGGAGACGTGGCGCGCGGTGCGCGGCTTCGCCGACCTGGTCGCCCTTCGCTGGCAGGAGCCCGACGCCGGCATTTGGGAGGTCCGCGAACCCGACCAACACGTACATTCCAAGCTCATGGGCTGGCTCGCCTTGGACCGGGCCCTGCGCATCGCCGACACCCACCCACTGCCAGACCGCCAACGTCGGCGCTGGCAGAAAGCCCGAGATGCCATCGCCGCCGAGGTCCGGACACGCGGCTTCGACCCGACGACGAACAGCTACGTCCGCAGCTACGGCTGCCAGGACCTCGACGCGGCCCTGCTCGTCCTGCCGCTGTTGGGCATGGACAGCGTCGACTCGCCCCGTGTGCATGGCACCATCGACGCCATTCGGGACAGACTTTCCGCTGGTGGTCCCCTCCTCTACCGCTACCCGCCGGGACGTGACGGCTTCCCCGGTACCGAAGGCGCGTTCCTGCCCTGCTCGTTCTGGCTCGTTCAAGCCCTCGTCCGCACCGGGCGCCGCACCGAGGCGCTCGAGCTGTTCCAGACCATGCTCGACCACGCCAGCCCGCTCGGGCTCTACGCCGAGGAGTTGGACCCCGCGACCGGCGCCCACCTCGGCAACTACCCCCAGACGCTGACCCACGCCGCGCTCGTCCAGGCCGCACTCGCGATTCGAGACGCCCCCTAGCCACCCGTCACGGTGGCGGCCATCGCCAACCCGCTGGTTCAAGGACGACCAAGTCCGCGGTACCGGCCCGGCAGATGCCTCACCTGCTTTGCGTCGCCACCTCCGCCGTCGCGGCCGGCCACCTGGCCCCCAACGGCCGGCGGTCGGACCCGTCTCGCCAGACGTTGGAGGACGTCCTCGCGAGGCCGCACAGTTCGTCCAGGACAATCTGGCTCGCGGCGGTGAGTGCTGGTCGGCTGCGCACGGCCGCATAGACGTGGCGGCTCAACGGCCGGCGCAGCGGGCGGGTGTCAACGTGGTAGCGACGGTCGACGGCAAGCTCGGGCAGGAGCGACACGGACAGGCCGGCTTCGACATGCGCCAGGAGCAGCTCGTAGCTGGCGAACCGGCCAGCCACCACCGGCTCGAAGCCGGCCTGCCGGCAGGTACTCGTCACCAGGTTCGACAGGTACGTGCCGGGCATGTCGATGGACCACGCAGCATCGGCGAAGTCGGCCAGGTCTACCGGCTCGTCCGATGCGGCCTGCGACCGTGGCAACACGAGCACAATGGCATCGGTGAGCAGAGGGATGTTGTGCACGTCAGGATGCAGCGGCATGGACCCGTCGATGAAGTCCGCCGTCACGATGATGTCGTAGTCGCCGCGACGCAGGGCCGGTTGGCTGGCCTGCGGATCGAGTTCGGCGACCTCAAGCTCGATCCTGGGATGTGTCTTCCGGAGCCGGGCGGCGAGCGGAATGACGACGGCCTGTACGGCGCTGGAGAAAGCCGCGAGGCGTACCGGTCCCGTCGGTTGTCCGGAGAGGCCCCGCAAGTCCACCTCGGCGGCCTTGATCTGGTCGAGGATGATGCGGGCGTGTCGGGCGAGCGTGCGCCCGGCAGGCGTGAGCTGTACGCGGCGGCCGGTACGCCGCAGGAGTTCGGTGTGGGTCTCCGCCTCCAGGACCGCCAGCTGCGCCGACACTGCCGACGGACTCATGTGCAGGGCCGCGGCGACGGCCCGCATGGTGCCGAGGCCGTCCAGCAGGCTGAGCATCTCCAGGCGCGCCGTGTTCAGCCGCATCGGAACTCCTTGTACGCGATTTCCGCACAGCGTAGCCAGAAACCTCAGCTTTTCGCGTATAACGAACGGCCCTATCGTGAGGCGTATGACGCTGACTACGGAGCGGAGTACCGCCGAACAGTTCTGGTCTGACGTCGACCGCCATCTGGTGCGCTACGGCGGTCCGTTCACTCCCGAGATCATCGAGCGCGCGGCCGGCAGCTTCGTGTACACCGCCGACGGCCGGCAGATCCTGGACTTTACCTCAGGTCAGATGAGCGCCATTCTCGGCCACTGTCATCCCGCGATCGTCCACACGGTGCAGCGGGAGATCGCCAGCCTGGACCATCTATTCAGCGGCATGCTGTCGCGCCCGGTCGTCGACCTCGCGCGCCGGCTCGCCGAGTCCCTCCCCCCGCCACTCGAGAAGGCGCTGCTGCTGACGACCGGCGCCGAGTCGAACGAGGCGGCCATTCGGATGGCGAAGCTCGTGACGGGCAAACACGAGGTCGTCGCCTTCGCCAAGTCGTGGCACGGCATGACGCACGCCGCGGCCGCCGCAACCTACAGCGCCGGCCACCGGGGCTACGGGCCTACGCCGCCGGGAAACTTCGCGATCCCCACGCCCAACCCGTACCGCCCCGACTTCACCACCTCCGACGGCGAGTTCGACTGGCAGCGGCAGCTCGACTACGGCTTCGCCCTCGTCGATGCCCAGTCGTCGGGGAGCCTCGCGGCGTGCATCGTCGAGCCGATCCTCAGCTCGGGCGGCATCATCGAGCCACCGCCGGGCTACTTCGCCGCCCTGGCGCGCAAGTGCCGCGAGCGTGGCATGCTGCTGATCGTCGACGAGGCGCAGACCGGTCTGTGCCGCACCGGCACGTGGTACGCCTTCCAACGCGACGGCATCGTGCCCGACATCCTCACGCTCTCCAAGACGCTGGGCGCCGGCCTACCGCTCGCCGCGGTGATCACGACCGAAGAGATCGAACAACGGGCACACGAGCGGGGTTACCTCTTCTACACCACACACGTGTCCGACCCCCTCGTCGCCGCCGTCGGCAACACCGTGCTCGACGTCCTCCAACAGGAGCAGATGGACATACGGGCACGGGAGCTGGGCGAGTTCCTGCGCGCCGGCCTGCTTGACATCAGGGACCGGCACGACGTGGTGGGAGACGTACGGGGGCGCGGCCTGATGCAGGGGATCGAACTCGTCCTCGACCGGGAAACGCGTGAAGGCTCGGACGTCCTCGGTGCCCAGGTCACCCGCCGCTGCCTCGAACTCGGCCTCCACATGAACGTCGTGCAACTGCCCGGCATGGGAAGCACCTTCCGGATCGCCCCGCCCCTCACCACGACGCGAGAGGAACTGGCCCTCGGTCTGGAAATCCTGGACCAGGCGATCGGCGAAGCGGCGCCGGCCTGACCGGCCGCGTCACCCGTTCCCGTCGGCGCTGACGGCATCACCTGGCCGCCGACGCACATCGGATCGAGTGCGGCGTCGGGCGTCAGCACCTACCACGGCATGGATAACGATCATCGATGCTCAATGATTCGCGACGATGCACGACGTCGTTAGGATTATCCGGGTGGGAGCAGCGCCGAATCGCCGCCGACGCCGACTCGTCCTTCCCGCGCTGCTGTTCGTCGTCGGCGCACTGGCCCTCGCCCCACCATGGCTACTCTGTGGGAGATCGGAACCCGGAAGGTGGTCGGCACCCTGACCCTGCCGCCGAACACCCATCTGCGGGCGCTCGCCTTCAGCCCCGCCGGCGACGTGCTCGCCACGGGTGGCGGCAATGACGACGGGGCCACCGAGACCGTGATGCTGTGGGACGTCGCGTCCCGGACGAACACCGCCACAATCGAGGCGGATGACAAGGCGGCCAACTCGTTGGCGTTCACGCCGGACGGCCGGACCCTGGTCGTCGGGTTCGCAGTCGGCGAGCAGGGCGACGGCGAAGTCGAACTGTGGGACGTCGCTGGCGTCGAGCGGCTGGAGACTCTGGCTCACCCGGGAGGTGCGGTGACGTCGGTGGCCGTCGGCGGGGCCGGGCGGGTGCTCGCCAGCGCCACCTACGATGGCTCGGTCCGACTCTGGACGAAGGACGGGTGAGCTCCCACCGCCCGCCTGGAGGCAGGCCCGTCAACGCTGGCGACTCACCTCAGCCGGGCCCGGCGCGGCCGCGGACCGTTCCGAGCAACAACACCGTCCAGCTCAGGACAGCACACGGTAGGTCACGTGCGTAACCGATGTCGCGGCTCGCGACGTCACCTGCTCGAGTTTCAGCGGCGGGACACCCTCGAACAGCCGCGTGCCGGCACCGAGCGTGAGCGGCACGATGTGCAGCCGCAGCTCGTCGATCAGGCCGGCGGCGAGGTACTGGTTGATGGTGGTCGCGCCGCCCAGGATCGCGACATCGCTGTCGCCGGCCACCGCGCGTGCCTGTGCCAGTGCCGACTCGACTCCGTCGGTGACGAAGTAGAACGTGGTGCCGCCGTCCATCGGCTGCGGGTGGCGCGCGTGGTGGGTGAGCACGAAGACCGGGGCGTGGAACGGTGGGTCGTCGCCCCACCAGCCGTTCCACTGCCGATCCCACTCGCCACGCACTGGGCCGAACATGTTGCGCCCCATGACGAATGCCTTGGCGGCGGTCATCTGGTCGACCTCGGCCCGGTTCTCGGAGGGAGTGTCGAACATCCAGGCGTGCAGCTTGCCGCCCGAGCCGTCGCCGCCGTCGTCGCCGAACGGGCGTTCCTCGGTCTGGTTGAGCCCGGCCGAGTACCCGTCGGCCGAGATCGTGATGTCGCAGATCGCCCTTCCCATTTTGGTCTCTCTCCTTCATGCGTTCGGGGGCGGGTGAGGTAGTCGTCGGGGGCGGTGGGTCCGAGTTCGTCGAGGATGGTGGTCGAGGATACGAGTTTTGCGCAGCCGCACGTAGGCCGATTCGACATCCTGCCGGGCTGGCAATGTGGACCGCCGTTCGCGCCATGCCACCGCTTCAAAGGAGGGCTTCAGAATGCAGCGAACAACAACAAAGTGATCGGTCCCAACTTAACGTATATCGCACTGGGGGGCTTGCCGCAAGACCCGGGGCCTACCGCAGAATCGTCGGCCGGACCCAAGAAATGGCCGAAGAAATGAGGGCACGACGTGCGAGCGTTGTTGACGACCTATGGGAGGCGCGGTGACGTCGAACGGCTGGTCGCGTTCAGGGTGCGGTTGCGGCCGATCGACGCGCAGATGTGGGTGTGCGCACCGCCCGAATGGGCGGAGCGGCCAGCCGACCGTCACCGGGGAAGGCAGGCAGAATTGAGGGCAACCCGAGAAGGTTGGACCGAGCTCGAGACGCGGGTGATCCGCCCGGTCGGTGGAGCGCAGCGGAGGACGGCTGCCTCGGAGGTAACGCGATGATCGAGCAGTACGTGTTGAGTCTCCAAGAGGTCGACGAGACACAGGCCGCGATCGTTGGCGGCAAGGGCGCGCACCTGGGGGCGTTATCACGGATCGACGGCGTCAGCGTGCCGGCTGGTTTTTGCGTGACAACGAACGCCTTCCGGCGGATCATGGCCGAAGCGCCGTCGATCGACGGCCGGCTCGATCAGCTGTCGCGCCTGAAGCCGGACGACCGGGAGACGATCCGCACGCTCAGTGCGGAGATCCGCCGGACCATCGAAGCGGTCGTCCTCCCCGACGACGTGGCGGCAGCCCTCACCCGGGCGCTCACCCAGCTGGGTGAGCGAGCTGCCTACGCCGTCCGGTCCAGCGCGACGGCAGAGGACCTGCCGACGGCCTCCTTCGCGGGGCAGCAGGACACGTACCTGAACATCATGGGGCTGACGGCGATCCGCCAGCACGTCAGCCGGTGCTGGGCCTCGCTGTTCACCGAACGGGCCGTGACCTACCGTCAGCGCAACGGCATCGACCACCGCGCGGTCCACATGGCCGTTGTCGTGCAGAAGATGGTCTTTCCGCAGGTGGCCGGTGTCCTGTTCACGGCCGACCCCGTCACGTCCAACCGGAAGGTCGCCGCTGTGGAGGCCAGCTTCGGCCTCGGCGAGGCTCTGGTCTCCGGGCTGGTGAACGCGGACGCCTACAAGGTGCGCGACGGTGAGATCATCGACAAGGCGATCGCCACCAAGCGACTTGCCATCCACGCCCTGCCGGCTGGCGGGACGAAGGAACAGGCGGTCGACTCGGAGCGGCAGGAGCAGCCGGCGCTGACGGATGCACAGGTCGTGCGGCTGGTGCAGCTGGGCCGGCGGATCGAAGCCCACTTCGGCCACCCGCAGGACGTCGAATGGTGCCTGGTCGACGATGACTTCCAGATCGTCCAGAGCCGGCCCATCACCACGCTGTTCCCCGTCCCCGAGACGGACGACGGAGCCAACCACGTCTACGTCTCCGTCGGTCACCAGCAGATGATGACGGACCCCATGAAGCCCCTGGGGCTCTCCGTGTGGCAGCTGACGGCCCTCGCGCCGATGCACGACGCCGGTGGTCGACTGTTCGTCGACGTCACCCGGGCCCTGGCATCGCCGTCGAGCCGCGCCGGCCTCCTGGAGCTCGTGGGAAGATCCGATCCGCTGACCAGGGACGCGCTGGAGACCGTCATCGACCGCGGCGACTTCATCCCGTCGCTGCCCGATCCGGGCCCACCAGGGCCGCCCGCTGGCGGCGGCGCCCCCACACCGGTCGAGACCGATCCGGCCGTCGTCACCGACCTGATCGAACGCAGCCAGGAGTCCATCGCCACCTTGCAGCGCGACATCGCGACGAAGTCCGGGCCGGCGCTGTTCGACTTCCTCCTGGCGTCCTTCCAGGAGCACAAGCGGCTCCTCGGCAATCAGCGAAGCATGCAGGTGATCATGGCGGGGATGGAAGCCTCGTGGTGGCTCAACGAGCAGCTGCAGGCGTGGCTGGGCGAAAAGAACGCGGCCGACGCGCTCACGTTGTCCGCGCCCCACAACGTCACGTCGGAGATGGGGCTGGCGCTCCTGGACGTCGCCGACGTCATCCGCCCGCATCCGGAGGTCGTGACCTTCCTGCAGGAGGTCGAGGACGAAGGCTTTATGGATGAGCTGACCGAACTCCCGGGCGGCCAGGATGCGCGAGACGCCATCAGGGCCTACCTCGACAGGTACGGCATGCGCTGCGTCGGCGAGATCGACATCACGAGGCCGCGCTGGAGCGAACGCCCCACCACGCTGGTGCCCCTCATCCTCGACAACATCCGGAACTTCGAGCCGGGCGCACGCGAGCGGCGCTTCGAGCAAGGACGCCAGGAGGCGGAGAAGAAGGAACACGACGTCCTCAAGCGCTTGCGGGCCATGCCGGACGGGGAACGGAAAGCCGAAGAAACCAAGCGAATGATCGACCGGGTCCGCACCTTCATCGGGTACCGGGAGTATCCGAAGTACGCCATTGTCAGCCGCTACCTCGTCTACAAGCAGGCCCTGCTCAAGGAGGCCGAGCGCCTCGTGCAGGCCAACGTGCTTCGCGAGAGGGAAGACAGCTTCTACCTGACGTTCCAGGAGCTTCACGACGTCGTGCGCACGAACCAGGTGGATGATCAGCTCATCCGGCGGCGCAAGGACGCGTTCAGGTCGCACCAAGCGCTCACACCGCCCCGGGTGCTCACGTCGGAAGGGGAAGGCATCGCCGGGGCGTACCGACGGGACGACGTGCCGCACGGCGCGCTGGTCGGCCTCCCGGTTTCCGGTGGAATCGTCGAGGGGCGGGCTCGCGTCATCCTGGACATGTCCGAGGCCGATCTCGCACCAGGCGACATCCTGGTCACCGCCTACACCGACCCGAGCTGGTCACCCCTGTTCGTCGCGGTTGAGGGGTTGGTGACGGAGGCGGGCGGCCTCATGACCCACGGGGCGGTGGTCGCCCGGGAGTACGGCCTGCCCGCCGTCGTCGGTGTGGAGCATGCGACCACGCTGATCCGGGATGGGCAGCGGATTCGCGTGCACGGAACCGACGGGTACGTCGAGATCCTTCCCTGAGTCCCGTCGGCCGAGATGGTTGTCCGAGCTTGCCAAAGGCTCCGGCCAGCGACATGAGCGGCATGGACTTCCGACGAACGCTGACTTCGATCACGAGCGCCCGGAGCGGTCAGGCGGCGACCGCCCGTGGACGGGGACGTCACGGGCGGTGCCGCGCGAACGGCACCCCCACGTGACCTCCACCGTCCACGGCGGCCGGTGACCGTTGCCGAAGCACGAGTACGGCGAGTCACCCGTGCGGGTCGCCGAGGATCACACCCCGGTGCAGGTCAGTGACGGTGGTCGAGCAGCGCGTCGGCGAGCTTTTCGGGGTCGATCCCGTTGACCGCCCGGAGCTGGTCGAACAGGTCCCGGGGGATGGCGGAGAGCCCGCTGACCGCGCCGGCCATCCCGGTCGCGATCGCGCCGATGGTGTCGGTGTCCCCGCCGAGGTTCGCCGCCAGCACGGCGCAGCGCACCGGGTCCGCGTCCGAGCGGACCAGCAGACCGACCGCGGCGGGCACCGTCTCGGCGGTCGCCACGCCGCCACCGACCAGGTCGTAGAGGTCCGCGAGGAAGTCGACGTCGTCCCCGGGCTGCCGCGCCAGGTCGGCGGCCCACCGGGCGCGGCGGACCACCGAGGGGCTGACCACCTGCTCGCCCCGGGTCGCGCCGAGCCGGCCCGCCTCGTACCCGACCTCCAGCGCCTCGGCCAGCCGGGTGGGCCGGTCGGCCGGGTCAGGCGCCTCGACAGCGGCGCTGATGGTGCCCGCGACGAGGCTGGCGCCACTGATTGCCACGCTGGTGTGGTGGGACATCAGCGAGGCGGCCACCACTGCGTCGACCAGCGCGTCGAGTCGCTCGCTGCGGTGCAGCAGGCCGACCGGGGCGATCCGCATCGCGGCGCCGTTGGTCTCCCCGCCCTTGCCGGTCTCCGCCGGGTCGGCCCCCTCCCGGAGCCGCCGGATCGCCTGGGCCGAACTGGGGCCGAGGAAGTTACCCTCGCTCGCCCCCACCCGGTCGGCCCACTCGACGAGGTGCCGGGCGACCACGGCGGTGTCCACGGTGCCGCCTGCGGCGAGGATTGCCTCGGCAAGCATGTACGTCTGCTGCGTGTCGTCGGTGACCTGGCCGGCGACGAAGCCGTCCACCACGAAGTGGCCGTCCGGGCCGGGAAGGAAACGGTCGATCCAGCCGAAGGTCGACACGACCCGCTGGCGTGGCCACAGCTCGCCGGGCATGCCCATGGCGTCGCCGAGCGCGACCCCGGCTAGGCAGCCCCGGGCCCGATCCGCCGTGGTCACGGTGTCCAGCGTCGCTCGGTCGGTCATGTCGGGTACTCCATTCATCGGTTCTACAGTGGTCACAACGATCCCCACCCCGTCAGCCGGGCCCAGACGACCACGCCGACCACCACGGCGGTCAGCGCGGCGATGGCGGGATCACGCCAGGTCGGACGCAGGATGGTCAGCGCGGTGGGCTGCCGGGTAATGCCGTAGCCGCGGTTGAGCATCGCGGCGGCCAACTCCTCGGACATCCGGATGCCGGTGGAGAAGAGCGGCACCATGATGGTGGTGTAGGCGCGAATCGCACCGATCATCCCGCCGTCGATCTTCGCGCCCCGGGCCCGCTGGGCGTCCAGCACCTGGTTGGCCCGGTGCTGCATGGTCGGGACGAACCGCAGGGCGGTCATCACGATGAAGACCACCGGAAACGGCAGCCGGGCCATGCGCATCAGGGCGACGAAGTGCTCCACCGGCGTACTGACGATCAGCGCGGCGGTCAGGCACACCATGGTGAGGATCCGCAGTCCCAGATTGGCGCCGTGGGCCAGGCCGCCGACGGTCAACGGCAGGCCGTCACCGAACCAGAGGTGCACCAGCACCCGGGCGGAGGATGACGAGCCGAAGTCACCGGGACCCCGACTGAGCGCCGCGAAGACCAGAATCAGGACGACGACCGGGGCCAGGGGCGCCAGCAGCTTGCCCACCTGCCGCCCCGGCACGCCCAGCGCGGGCAGGAGCAGCAGCGAGCCGACGGCCAGCAGCGCGTTGGGCAGCGGGTGGGCGAACTGGAAGGTCAACACCACCGCGACCACGAAGACGAGGAGTTTGGTGCGGACGTCCATCCGGTGGAAGAAGCTCGTGCCGGGCCGGTACTCGAGGAACATCAGGCTTCCTCCCACAGTTCGACGAACGCTTCCACGGTGGTGACCGGGGGCAGCCCGAGCCGCCGGGCCAGGCGGGTCACCTGGGGTGCGACGAGTTGGGTCCCGGCGAGCAGCTCCTCGTCGGCGAAGAGGTCGGCCACCGGGAGGTCGGCGCGGAGCCGCCCGGCATCGAACACCAGCGCCCGATGCGCGTACTCGGCGACCAGGGGCATGTCGTGAGTGACCATCAGGATGGTCCGGCCGGCCCGGTTCAACTCGCGGACCAGGTCCATGATCGCCCGCGCGCCGCGCCAGTCCTGGCCGGTCGTCGGCTCGTCGACGATGAGGATCCGGGGTTCCAGGGCCAGGACGCTGGCCACCGCCAGCCGCTGCCGCTGCCCCTTACCGAGCCGGAACGGGTGGTGGTCGAGGTGGGCGCGCATGCCCACCAGGTCGAGCACCTCGCGTACCTTCTCCTCGATCCGGTCCTCCGCCCAGCCCGCGTTGCGCAGCCCGAACGCGACCTCGTCGCGGACGGTCGGGGCGAAGATCTGGTGGTCCGGATTCTGGAAGACGTATCCGACGTCGGTGGCCAGGTCGCTGACCGAGCGGTCGCCGGTGGGGCGGCCATACACCCGCAGCTGGCCGGCAGTGGGACGGAGCAGGCCGTTGAGGTGCCGGGCGAAGGTCGTCTTCCCGGCGCCGTTACGGCCGAGCAGGGCGACGAACTCGCCTTCCCGGACCCGGACGTCCACGTCGGACAGGGCCTGGACCCCGGAGGGGTAGCGGTGGCCGAGGCCGGTCGCCTCGATCACGACGGCCGCGCCCGCCGCAACCGCAGGCTGCGGTTCCCGGGCGCTGGTGCGTGCCCGGGCGGTGACCGGCAGCCGGTCCTGGAGCACGGCGACCGCCTCGTCCAGGGTCACCGCCGTCCGGTCGGCGGGCAGCCGGCCGGCCCGCTGGAGCGCGTGGCAGACGGTGGTCACCTGCGGTGGTCGCAGTCCCACCGCCTCGGCCCGTTCCGCGGCGGCGAAGAACTCCGCCGGTGGGCCGTCGTGTACGAGGGCACCGTCGTGCAGGACGATCAGCCGGTCGGCCCACTGCGCCACGAGTTCCGGCTCGTGCTCGACCAGGACCACGGTCCGGTCCCGGTCGGCGGCGGCCTGCTCCACCACCGCGAACACCTGGGCCGTACCGGCCGGGTCCAGTTCGCTGGTCGGCTCGTCGAGCACGAGGATCTCCGGAGCCATGGCCAGGATGCCGGCGATGGCCAGCCGCTGCTGCTGCCCACCGGACATCTGCCCGGTGTCCCGGTCGGCCAGCTCGCCGAGGCCGACCGCGTCGAGGGCCCGGCGGGCCCGGTCGAGCACCTCGGCGCGGGGCAGCCCGAGGTTCGCCGGGCCGACCGCCGCGTCGTCCAGCGCGAGCCGGCCGGTGATCTGCGACTCCGGGTCCTGCATGACCAGGCCGACGTGCCGGACCAGGTCGACCACGTCGTGTTCGACGGTGTCCAGGCCGACCGCGGTCAGGTACCCGTGCATCTCACCGTCGTGATGGTGCGGGATGAGCCCGTTGAACATCATCAACAGGGTGGTCTTCCCGGCCCCGGTGGCGCCCATGACGGCGACCCGCTCGCCGCGCCGGATCTGGAAGGAGACGTCGGTGAGCTGGCGCTCGGTGGCCGACCGGTACCGGAAGCCGACGCCGTCGGCGCGCAGTACGGCGTCCGGGTCGCCGGTGCCCCGCGACTCGCCACCGGCGGCTCGGGTCAGTCCTCGGGTGGTCATGGTGCCTCCTCGGTCAGGTCGGCGACCACGCTCACCGGCAGCGAATCGGGGAAGGCGGCACGGACCGTGGTCAGGTCGGTCGGGCGGCAGCTCACCAGGACGCACGCCGACGGGCCGGCGGAGCGGTCGACCGGTACGGGATGGTCGGTCCGCCAGTCGACGGTGAGCCCGGCGCTGGCCGCGAGCTGCGGCACCTCCCAGGCCAGGCCCTTGGAGCCCACCGGAAGCGCGTCGTGGACGACGCCGCTGTCGAGCAGGGCCCGCAGGTCGGCGAGGCCGACCAGGTCGGGGTGGCCGGGGACGACCCGGTCCCGGGGCGCCGAGCGGGGCAGGCCCAGGCAGACCACCACGTCTCCCGAGCGGGAGGCCCCGGGGCGCAACGCCCCGTGAGCCGCCTCGCCGAGGACGGTCACCCCGATGCCGGTGGCGACGGTGGGGACGTTGTCCTCGGTCGTACCGGTGACCCGGTCGGCGTCGAGGCCGACCTCGGCGGCGAGCGCGACGACCGCGGCGATCATCTCCCGGCCCTGCGGGTCGGCCTCCACGCAGAGCGTGTTGACCACGAGGGTCGGGGTGGCTCCGGCGCAGAGCACCTCCAGCAACGGCACGCGGGTGGCGAAGTGCGCGGTGGTCGACGCCGGTACGGCCACCGTGTCGTGCGGCTTCGGGCCGATGCCGCCCACCGAGTCGCAGGCGACGACCAGGCAGCTGTCGGTGAGGTCGAGTACGGTGAGGTCCCGGATTCGCCGGACGCCGCGTACCGCGCCGGTCATCTGGTCTCCTCCTCTGCGAGGCCGGCGGAGCGCAGGGCCCGGGTCGCGGCGGCAGCGACCAGGATGTTGATCGCCGACCCGACGGTGAGCGGCAACACGAGCGCGGCGAAGAGTCCGACGCCGCCGATCGGGATCATGATGGCGGCGCCGCCGACCCCGTTGAGCACGATGCCGACGACGATCGCGAGCCAGATGTTCACCCGGCGGGCCAGCAGGCCGAAGATCGCCACGAAGACGGCCATCTCGGCCGCGACCAGCAGGTGGACGGGGAGGCCGAGCGGGAAACCGGTGGTCAGGGCGGAGAGCAGGTGCCCGAGCGCCCCGACGATGGACCCTTCGAGCGGGCTGAACGCGGCGGCGGCGAGGAAGGCGGGCGCGGAGTCGAGCGCCACCGTGCCGGTCGGGCTGGGCAGCTTGATGAACGCGCCGACGGCGCTGAGCGCGACGAGGATGGCGATGCGGGCGATCCGGCGGGGGGTGAAGAAGCGCGCGGCACCGCGACGGCGTTCGACCCGCCGGGCTTCGGCATTGCTCGGGCCGGTTTCTTTCTGCGCTCGGAGACCGTCACGAGGCTCGTTCGGACCGTGCTTGATGTTTCGCTCGCTGCGCTCGCTCATGGGGGAACCTCCGGTCAGCTTTCGGTGGTGGGGGGTGTGTGCGAAGAACGGGCCGCCTCGAGGTCGAGGTCGGTGCGGATGGTGAACCGATCGGCGCGCAGGACGCTCTTGACGTACTCGACTGCGCGATCGGCGGCGTCGTAGGTGACCCGTTCGACCAGGAAGGCGGGGGCGCCGACCCGCTGGTCGAGGCAGGTCGCCTCGAAGTCGTCGAGGACGGTGGCGGTGAGCTGCTCGTGCCCGCGTACCGGCTGGATGCCGAAGGCGCGCAGCGAGTCGTAGAGCGACCGGTCGTTCAGGTCGATGCCGAGCAGGGGGGCGCACCGGTCGGCGGAGAGCCACACCGTCTCCAGCGACACCGGGCTGCCGTCGAGGGAACGGACCCGGCGCAGCTCGATCACCGTGTCCGGGCCGTCGGCGACCCGGAGGACCTCGCAGAGCCGGGCGGAGGGACGGACGGCGCCCATGGCGAGGACCTTCGAGCGGACCCGGTGCCCGCGCCGGGCCAGTTCGGCGGAGAACCCGTGCAGGAACCGCATGTCGTGCTCGACCCGGGGTTCGGCCACGTACGTACCGTCGCCCTGCCGCCGGTTGACGAGCCCGTCGCGTTCGAGGCGGGTCAGCGCCTCGCGGACCGTGGCCCGGCTCACGCCCAACTGCTCGGCCATGGCCCGTTCTGTGGGCAGCCGGCTGCCCGGGGGAAGGTCGGAGCCGCCGAGCCGCTGCCGCAACGCCTCGTAGACCTGGTAGTACGCGGGTACCGGCCGGGTCTCGTCGACGACGACATCGCTGATGTCGGCGGGCTCGTACATGATCACCTCGAACATTGGGCGGTTATTGGTCCTGGACGCTAGACCAATAACCGCCCAATGACAATGGCCTGGTCAAGCTGTGTCTGGTGGAGTGACCCCGCGACGGACTCCCCGACTCGTCCGAGTGGCCGATGCGCGGCCCGGCCGGGGCCTGCTCCTGGTCGACCGCGCCCGGCGGGTCCGGTTTCGAGGCCGACTGCCGGACCTTCCGGCCCGCACTGCGCCAGCGCTCGCGAAACCGGGGCCGGGTGGCGCCACCGGCGGCCTTGACCCTGGCCACGATCCAGCGAGGTTCGTGAACCAGCCACCCGGAGGCATCCGGGCCTCCCATAGACGTACGCGTTTACGCGAGCGCCAGGCGCAACCGATCCACGGCAATGTCGTTCCAGGAAGGCCCAGATGACAGCTCTGACCCGCGAGCAGGGTGTGGCGGCCGGTCTTGACCGGCGCCCTGGTCCTGGCAGGGTTGGCCACGGCCGCGACGCCAAGGACAAGGCCGCCCCCGGTCGGGTCACCAACCCGGTGGGCGCTCCTGGTCAGGGCACGAGGCGGGGGACAGGAGACCCACCGCGCCCGTCACCGCGAGGTGGCGGGCGGTCTCGGCTCGGATGCCCTCGGCGGCGAGCACTTCCCGCTGCTCCCCCGTGTAGCCGATGCAGTCGAGGAATACCACGTCGGCTCCGCCCGCGGTGACCCTTCGTCCGGCGGCCGCCACCTCGTCGAGGCCAGCCGTGTAGGGGTCCACGGCTGCCGCGACGACCGGGCGGCCCAGGCGCCCCTCCCACCGCTGCCGGATGTCCGTCAACTGCTCCGGCACGGGGCACAGGACACCCAACCGCCCCTCACCGACGAGCCGCACCATGAGGTCGTGGGCGAGGTCCTCCGCGTGGAGCACCGGCACCGACGCCGGACCGTGCTCGACGCGGCCGGTACACAGCACGAGGACGGCCCCGCAGTGATCGGCTACGCAACGCCGGAGAGCGCCGTCAAGCGCCGGGGCGATGCTCGTCGCGCCGAGGCGGACGCGCGAACCGTCCCGCAGGCGGGAGACAAGGGTACGCTCTCCGCCGCGTGGTTCGAGCCGGGCGATGCCTTCCGCGTCGAGGAGGTCCAACGCGCCGTGTTCGACCCAGTCGACGCCGGAGAGGGCGGCCTCGACATCGGGGATCAGGTCGACGCGGGGGGCCTGGCCGATCGTGACGAGACCGAGCGTCGGCCTTACGCTGTGCGCCCCGCCGTCAGACGGTTCGTGCATCACGCCACCTTCTCGGGCAGGTCGGCAGCCGCGACGCCACGCTCGACGATGCGGCGCCGCACGGCCCGGTCGACCCGCGCGGTGGGGTCGGCGATCGGGATCGCAGCGAGGAGCGCCTTGGTGTAGGGGTGCTGAGGCGCCGTGAAGATCTGCTCGACGCTGCCCTGCTCGACGACGCGGCCCTGGCTCATGACGACGATCTCGTCGGCCATCATCTCGACGACGGACAGATCGTGCGAGATGAAGACGTACGTGAGCCCGAGGTCCCGCTGCAACCGCTTCATGAGGTCGAGCACCTGGGCCTGAACCGACACGTCGAGTGCCGACACGGGCTCGTCGCAGACGACGAGGCTCGGGTTGAGGATGAGGGCCCGTGCGATGCCGATCCGCTGGCGCTGGCCCCCGGAGAACTCGTGCGGGAAGCGGTCGATGTCCTCCTCCCGCAGGCCCACCGTCTCGAGGACCTCGACGATGCGGGCGCGGATCGCCGCGTCGTCAAGGTCCGTGTGCAACCGCAGCGGCTCGGCGAGGGCCCGGTGGATCGTCCACCGCGGGTCGAGCGAGGCGTACGTGTCCTGGAAGACGATCTGCATCTCGGAGCGGAGGCGACGCAACTCGTCGTCACTCGCCGCGAGGAGGTCGGCCCCGTTGAAGGTCACCGCCCCCGACGTCGGCTCGTGCAGGCGCAGCAGGGCTCGACCGGTCGTCGACTTGCCCGAACCTGACTCGCCCACGATGGCGAGCGTGCGGCCACGGCGGACCCGGAAGGACACGCCGTCGACGGCTCTGATGGCATCGGCCGTACGTCCCAGACGGCGGCGTCGCCCGGTGAAGACCTTCGTCAGGTCGGTGACCTCGAGCAGCACCGGCGCGTCGTCGTCGGATGCCGTGGGAGCGTCCGTGCCCGCCTCGACGCGAACCGGCCCCGAGCCGTCGGGCGCCACGTCCTCCTCGGCGAGCGCCTCGACCGCCTCGATGACGTGCTCGTTGGCGGAGGGGATGAAGCTGAGCAGCCGCTTCGTGTAGTCGGCCTGTGGCGCGGCGAAGAGCTGCTCCGTCGTCGCCGTCTCCTGCAGTTCACCGCCGTACATCACGGCGACCCGCTGGCAGGTCTGGGCGACGACGCCGAGGTCGTGCGTGATGAGCAGGACCGCCGTCCCGTGCTGCTCCTGCAGGTCCATGATGAGGTCGAGGATCTGCAGCTGGGTCGTGACGTCGAGCGCGGTCGTCGGCTCGTCGGCGATGAGCAGCTTCGGCTCACACGCCATGGCCATGGCGATCATGACTCGCTGGCGCATCCCACCGGACAACTCGTGCGGGTACCCGGCGAGGACGCGGGCGGTGTTGCGGATCCCCACCATGTCGAGCAGTTCGCCCGCCCGGTCCGCCGCCTGCCGTCGGCCGAGGCGCATGTGCTGGCGCAACGGTTCGGTGAGCTGGTCACGGATCGTGAAGACCGGGTTGAGCGCGGTCATCGGCTCCTGGAAGATCGTCGCGATGTCCTTGCCGCGGATCCCGCGCATCTGCCGGTCCGACAGCGCGGCGAGGTCGCGCCCGTCGAAGCGGATGTGCCCCCCGGTGACGTGCGCCTGCCGCGCCGGCAGCAGTCCCGTGATCGACATGGCGGTGACGCTCTTGCCCGAGCCCGACTCGCCGACCAGCCCGACCATCTCGCCGCGCGCGATGGTCAGGTCGAGGCCCCGGACCGGGTGGATCGGGCCGCGCGACGTGTCGATCCGGATCGAGAGGTTCTCGATCGACAGCAGGGTCTCAGCCATGTCCGTGCTCCTTGTTCCGTGTGCCGCTGGGCTCGGTCGCGCGCGCCCGCTCAGGCGTCCGCGGGGACCTTTCCACTCGTCTGCAGGTGGGTGGCCGGGCCGTAGAGGCTCTCGAGGAGCGCCGCCTGGGCCTCGTCGTGGAAGGACACCGCACCCGCGGTGAAGCCCTTGGCGACCTCGACGGCGAAGCGCGCGGCCAGGGCGATGTCGACCTCGTGGCTCGCGCCGGTCGCGCAGCCGGCGACGGGCGTCACCGTGGTGATGGCGACACCGACGACGGGCGCGGCCGTCGCGACGGCCGGCTGGAGGATCGAGTTGAGGTGGTGCAGGCCGTTGCCGTACGGCGTGATGTCCTGCGTCGACAGCGGAAAGACGACGGCTGGCTCCCCCGACACGGTCTCCAGGACGCTGACGAGGTCGGCGCTCGCGGGGAGGATGTAGCCGGCGCGGACCGTCGGGGAGATCGCGATGCCGCGGTGGTTGATGAGGCGGTTGCCCTTCGTGGTGTCGATGGACAGGACGGCGTCCATCTCCGATGTGACCTCGTGCTCGTTCATCGCGGTGATGTCGACGGGCGAGTCCATGAAGGGCACGGGGTCGTGTGGGCGGGTCGGTGCGTCGGGGCAGATGTGCGTCGAGATGACGACGTCGCCGGGCAGGATGTCGCCGCGGGCGTGCATCGCGAGGAGCTTGGCGGCCGTGGCGACGGCGGCGGTGGCCCCGTCACCGTCGGACACGTAGCCGATGAGTTCCGGGCGGGCGCCGAGGCCGCCGAGGCGCCCGACGACACCGAGCGTCGGGGCGTCGCCGCCGACGGTCCTGCCGCGGCTGCCCGGGACGGTGACGCGGAGGAAGTCGGTCGAGCCGCGCTCGCCCGCCACCGTCTCGACGGTGATCGAGCAGGCGTCGTCGCCGAGGGTGCGCAGGTGCTCGGCGACGAGCTTGCCCGACGCGTCGGGACGGTCGAGGAGGTCGAGGGCCGTAAGGACGTGGGACAGCACGGTTATTCGCTTTCGACAGCGGTCTCGGCGACGCCGAGGTACCGGAGGGTGGTCAGGGCATAGGTCTTCGCGGCGAGGACGACGTCGGCGACGGGTGCCTTCTCGTCGAAGCCGTGGATGGTGGCCAGCTCTGCCGGCCCGTACTGGAGCACGGGGATACCGTGGCTGCGGAAGGTGCGGGCGTCGGAGGACGCCCACTGGAGCACACCCTCCGCGGTGGGGTCCCCGGTCAGTTCGCGTAGGGCCGCGACGAGTTCGGCGACGATGGGGTCGCTCGGCAGCGTCCAGTTCGGCTCGCTGCGGAAGCCGATCGGCTCGATCGTCGCCTCGATGCCCGCCTCGGCGAGCAGCTCGTCGACCCGGGCGAGGACCTCGGCCCGCGACAACCCGATCGGCACACGGGTGTCGACGTCGACGACGCACCGGTCCGCGACGACGTTGGAGGAGGTGCCGCCGTGGATCGTGCCGATGTTGACGGTGACGTGTTCGAAGACGGCACCGATGCCGGGACCGTAGCCCTCGCGTTCCTCGGCGAACGTCTTGGACCTCTCGATGAGGTCGCGCACGTCCTCGGGCGCCGACGGCTTCATGTCCCAGAGCTGCTGCAGGGCGATGACGGCCCTGGCCGCGAGGAGATTCGCGCTGACGCCGTGCAGCGGTTGGAGGCTGCCGTGTCCCGGCTTGCCGTCGATCGTCATACGGAACCAGTTGCTGCCCTTCTGGCCGATCGTCGGGTGCGTGCGTTCGGCGGGCTCGGCGATGATCGCGCCGGTCGCGCCGTCGAGGACCCCCTGGTCGAGGAGCCAGTCCGCCCCGCGCGAGCCGCCCTGCTCCTCGTCGGGGACCGCCGCGAGCGACAGCTTCCCGGCGAGCGGGACGCCGAGGCGGTGGAGGACGACGAGCGTGTGGATGACGCCGGCGAGACCGGCCTTCATGTCGCTCGCGCCGCGACCGCGGAGATAGCCGTCGACGATGTCACCCGCGAAGGGGGGAAACGTCCAGCGGTTGAGGTCGCCGACGGGGACGACGTCGGTGTGGCCGGCGAGCACCAGGTGGCGCGCCGTCGTGGGCTCGCCGTCCACCGCGGCGTTGCCCGCGGCACGGTGGACGACGATGCTGAGGCGACCATCGCCCGCGTCGTGGACCTCGGGGTCGAGGCCCTGGGCGCGCAGGTGGTCGGCGATGAAGGTGCCGACGTCCGTGCAGTCCCCCGGAGGGTTCTCGCTCGGGATCCGGATGAGGTCTCCGGCGAGCGTCAGCAGTTCGTCCCGAGTGCGCTCGATCTCGTCGAGGACCCGGGTCTCCCAGGCGGGGGATGTCGTGGTCAAGTCGGGCTCCAGGGTGTCGTGTTCGCCTGCGGGGAGTCGGATTCGCGGTGGTGTGGAGGAGGAGGCGGCCGCCGGGCGCGTCGGGATGGCGGCGGGCCCGGCGGCACGCCTCTCTTCGGCGTCAGCCCTTGTTGCTCAGCTGGAAGAAGCGGATGATCCCGTCGGGGTACGACGTGTACCCCTGCACGCCCGCCCGCTGCGCGACGACGATGTTGTACTCGTAGAGGTACGCCCACGGCGCCTGGGTGTTGATGATCTCCTGCGCCTTGCCGTACAGATCGTTCCGGACCTTCTGGTCCGTCTCGGTCGAGGCCTGCTTCCAGAGGTTGTCGACCTCGGGGCTGTTGAAGTTGACGTAGTTGCTCGTGCCGTCACTCGTCAGCAGGAGGCCGAGGTGGTAGCCCGGGTCGTTGACGAAGGAGGTCCAGCGGCTGATGTAGGCCTGCACCTTCTTCGTGGCGAGCGCCTCGAGGAACTGCGGGCGCGCCATCTTGTTGATGTTCATCGTCACGCCGATCTTCGCCAGCTCGGCCTGGATGAGCACGGCGTCGTCCGACCAGTCCTCGAAGCCGCTGCCGAGGGTGAAGTCGAAGCTGAAGCCGTTGGGGTAGCCGGCCTCCACGAGGAGCGCCTTCGCCTTGTCGAGGTCGTACGAGTAGACATAGCCGGCGTCGGTGAAGCCCGGGGTCGAGCTGGCCACGGACGAGCGCATGGGCGACGCCTGGCCCTTCATGACGTCGCTGATGAGCTTGTCGTACGGAATCGCGTACGAGACGGCCTGACGGACCTTCGGGTTGTCGAACGGCTTGACGGCGTTGTTCATCCCGAAGAAGAGGATCTTGTTGCTGGCCCGGGAGTCGATGGCGACGCCGGACTGCTTCGACAGCGTGTCGACGTCCTTCGCGGGCACCTCGAGCGCGATGTCGACCTCGCCCTTGGTGAGGAGCTGCACGCGGTTGCTCGCCTCGCCGATGAACTTCGTGTTGATCTTGCGCAGGGCCGGCTTCTCACCCCAGTAGGTGTCGTTGCGCTCGAGCACGGCCTCGGTCGCCGGGTCCCACTTCGTCAGCCGGTAGGGGCCGGAGCCCGCGGTGTGCGTGTCGAGCCACTTGCTGCCGCCCTCGGCGTTGACCTTGTCGATGTTGATGATCGAGAACGAGTACATCGGCAGGATCTGGAGGAAGAGGTGGTTCGGCGCCTTGAGGTCGATCTTCACCGTCTGCGAGTCGACCGCGGTCACGGTGTCGATGCCGGCCATGCCGTACAGGAAGCTCGCCGAACTCGACTTCTTGATGAAGTCGAACGTCTTGACGACGTCGTCGGAGTCGAGCGCCGAGCCGTCCTCGAACTTCACGCCCGGCCGCATGGTGAAGGTGTAGCTCTTCGAGTCGGTGCTCACCTTCCACGACTCGGCCAGCATCGGCACGATCGTGTCCGTCTTGGCGGTCGGCTTGCCGTCGACCGTCGTGCGGTCGTACGTGACCAGTTGGTCGTAGGCGGCCACGACGAACGTGTCGGAGGTGACGTCGTTGGCCTCGGCGGGGTTGAGGGTCTTGCCGCCTTCGGAGTAGGCGGCGACGAGGGTGTCCTTGGCGGTCCCATCGGCCTGCGAGGAGTCGCCCTGGTTGGCGTTGGCTCCACAGCCGGCTGCGACGAAGATGACGGCGACCGCGGCGGCCAGGGTGGCGCTGCGCTTCACGCTGTTCTCCTTCAGGTCAGGGTGGGGGTTGGGGTGGGCGGATGGGCTGGCGTCCGTGGCAGGTCCGCACCGGGTCATCGGCTCGTCCGCAGGCGTGGGTCGAGGACGTCGCGAAGGCCGTCGCCGATCAGGTTGAAGCCGAGAATCGAGGTGGCGATGGCGATACCGGGGAAGACGGTCATCCACCACTCGCCGCTGATGATGTAGCCACGGCCGTCCGAGATCATGACGCCCCATTCCGGCGTCGGCGGCTGCGCGCCGAGGCCGATGAAGCTGAGCGAGGCGGCCGTGAGGATCGCGTAGCCCATCCCGAGGGTCGCTCGGACGAGGATCGGGGCAACGGTGTTCGGGACGATGTGCCGGATGAGGATCGTCCGGTCACGCAGACCCAGGGCGCGCCCCGCCTCGACGAAGTCACGCTCACGGAGCGAGCGGGTCTGGCTGTAGACGATGCGGGCGAACTCGGGGATGCCGACGACACCCACCGCGACCATCGCGCTCGCCAGGCCCGGGCCGAGGGCGGCGGCGATCGCCATGGCCAGCACGAGCGACGGGAAGGCGAGGAGCACATCCATCACCCGCATGAGCACCGCGCTCACCGCACCGCCGACGAAGCCGGAGATGGCACCGATCGGGACACCGACGAGAAGCGAGATCCCGACGGCGATGAGCCCGGTCCAGAGAGAGATGCGCCCGCCGGCGAGAACCCGGGCGAGGATGTCGCGGCCGAAGTTGTCCGTGCCGAAGAGGTGCGCGCCGGAGGGGGGTTCGAGAAGCCCTCCGGCTCCGGTCTCGGTGGGCGAGTACGGCAGCAGGTCGGCCACCAGGGCGCCGACGGTCCAGATCGCGATGAAGACGAGACCGACCATCGCCAGGCGGTTGCGGACCAGGAGGCGCCAGGCGGTGGTGGGCCTGGCGGTCGCCCGGTCGGACGACGTGACCCGGTTGCCCCGCACGGTCGCGGACACGGTGGTGTCAGGCATTCTCGATCCTCGGGTCCAGGCGGCCGTTGAACAGATCGACGCAGAGGTTGACCGTCAGGTAGATGACCGCGGCGAGCAGGGTGAAGGCCTGGACCGGCGCATAGTCGGTCGCGAGCACGGACTGGACGACATAGGCGCCGATGCCGGGCCAACTGAAGACCGTCTCGGTGATGACCGCGCCACCGAGGAGTTGGCCGAACTGGAGGCCGACGACGGTGACGATGACGGGGGCGGCGTTCTTCAGCGCGTGCTTGAGGATGACCTTGGCCGGCGGCAGGCCCTTGGAGCGAGCGGTCCGTACGTAGTCCTGGTTGATCACCTCGAGCATCTCGGACCGGGTCATCCGGGCGATGATCGCCGTGCTCCCGGTCGCGAGGCACATGGCCGGCCAGATGATGTGGGCCAGCGACGACTTGAGCGCGATGACGTCACCGGTCAGGAGCGAGTCGAGGACGTAGAGCCCCGTGATCGACGTCGGTGGGTTCACGTCCTGGGCGATGCGGCCCAGCGGGGCCGGCTCCCACCCGAGCTTGTTGTAGAAGACGAAGATCACGATGAGGGCGAGCCAGAAGAGCGGCATCGACGCCCCGACCAGCGAAAAGATGCGGCTGGCGTGGTCGATGGGCCGGTCGCGGCGCGTCGCGCTGACGACACCGATCGGGACCCCCACGAGCAGCGAGATGAGGATCGCCGCGATGGCGAGCTCGACCGTCGCCGGCAGCCGGGAGGCGAAGTCCGCGAGGACGGGCTGCCCGGTGTGCCAGGCGAAGCCGAAGTCTCCGGCGAAGAGGCCGCGCACGTAGGAGACGAACTGGGCGACCAGCGGCTGGTCGAGGCCCATCTCGGCACGGATCTTCTCGACGGTCGCCGGGTCAGCCTGCTCCCCGGCGAGCGTCCGGGCCGGGTCACCGGGCAGGACGCGCGTGAGAAGGAAGATGCAGAGCACGACACCGAGGAGCGCCGGGATCATCGCGAGGACTCGTCGCACCACGTGGTTCACGGCCACCTCCAATCTGCGCTTTGTTGGGTCTGACCTGGTCTCGGCGCCACCCAGGATTCGTCCGTCCCGCACCCCTGCGCAATACCTTCTCTGTATATGAGAGGGCATCTCGAACTGGATCGGAGTGCGGTAGGTTCACACACGTCCCACCCATCCCGGAGGACCCATGTCAGACAACGGCGCCCGCCCCCGCTCGCCGCTCCAGACCGTGGACCGCGCCCTGGAGGTCCTTCTGTCGTTCACCGAGCGGCGTCGCGACTGGGGCGTCATGGAGCTTGCCGAAGCCTTCGCCATCGACAAGTCGACCGCACAGCGGATCCTTGCCGCGCTCGCCGCGCGCGGCTTCCTCAACGCCGATCCGGTGACCCGGCGCTACAGCCTCGGGCCGACGATGTGGCGAATGGCCGCCGTCTGGGAGCGCACGGGAGGGCTGGCCGCCCTGGCCCACCGGGTGGTCGAGCCGCTCGCCTTCCAGACCGATCGCACCGCCATCTTCGCCGTCCCGGACGGGCTTCACGTCCGTTGCGTCGCCGCCGTCAACGGCGGCGAACCGCTGCGCAGTCATCCGCTCGTCGGCGAGTTGTACCCGGCCAACGCGGGAGCCACCTCCCGCGCCTACTTCGCCTTCCTCGACAGCAACGAACGACGCGCCCTCATCTCCGGTCGCGTCTTCGCGACCTTCACGGAGCTGACGAAGGTCGGCGAGCACGAGGTCGAACGGCTCTTCGTCGAGACCGTTGCGCAGGGCTACGCCTACTCGGAGGGCGAATACGACTACGCCACCAGGGCGCTCGCCGTTCCCATCATGCTCAGAGGGCGGCCCGTCGGCTCGCTCAGCCTCGGCGAGAGCAAGTATCCGGCGCGTCCGGACGACATCCGGGACCACCTGCCCGCACTACAGGCCGCCGCGGAGCAGCTGTCCGCCCTGCTCGACAACCGGGCGAACTCGGCCGCCGCAGCCCGGCAGACCACGACGGTCCGATCCCACTGAACGCCGCGCCGACCAGCCGGACCGGCCGCATCGAGGAGACACCATGACCCAGGGCCACCAGAGCCTCCTGCTCCTGTCCAATTCGACGGCCCCGGGCCGGGCCTATCTGGAACATGCGCGCGACGCGATCCTCCAGGCACTCGACGGCCGACGCTCCATCGTGTTCGTCCCCTTCGCACTGGCGGACCACGACGGCTACACCGACACGGTCCGTCGGGCCCTGGAGCCACTCGGCATCACCGTCCGAGGAGCACACGAGGGCACGCCACGCGACATCGTCGCCGACGCCGAGGCGGTCTTCGTCGGCGGCGGCAACACCTTCCGTCTCGTCAAGGCGATCCACGAGCTCGACCTGATCAGCGTCGTGCGCACCCGGGTGTCCGAGGGCATGCCCTACATCGGGTCGAGTGCCGGCACCAACGTCGCGACGCCGAGCCTGCGTACGACGAACGACATGCCGATCGTCCAACCGCCGTCCTTCGAGACCTTCGGCCTCGTGCCCTTCCAGATCAACCCCCACTACCTCGACCCGGACCCGGCCTCGACGCACCAGGGTGAGACCCGGGAGGAGCGGCTCACACAGTTCCTCGAGGAGAACGACGTCCCGGTACTCGCCATGCGCGAGGGCACCTGGCTGCGGGTGAGCAACAGTTCGATGCGGCTCGACGGCGTGGCCGCGGGAGGGCGGGTCTTCTGCCGCGCATCCGAGCCGGTCGAGGTTGCGAGCGGCGCCGACGTGAGCTGGCTCGCCGAGAGAGTGGCTTCGTTCGACGTCGGCCGCTGAGGGCGAGCAGTCGGACATCCTGGAGATCTACGGGACGCGCCTCGGGTCCGCGCCGGTCGGACCTGAGACGGCCGGCACGGCCGGCGTGCGGGGCTGGCCGTGCCTTCGCCGGGGAGTACGGCATCAGGCGGCCCAGGGCCGCCGCGACGATCACCAACGACCTCGACGTGCCGCTCGTCGCAGCCGGGGATGGGCTCACGCCCCGTCCGGGCCAGCCGGAGTCTGCTGGGCCTTGAGGGCGGACGTGAACGCTTGGACCGTGGGATGGCGCGTTGCTCCCCGCCGCACGGTGGTGAAGATCTGTCTTCTGGGACGGCCGTGGAGCGGGTGCGAGACCACGTTGTGACGCTCACCCGCGCCTGACAGGTCGGGAAGCAGGGCGGCCGCGAGGCCGTTCTCGACGAGTCGCAGGTGGATCTGCAGGTCCGTGGAGGTGTAGCGGACGTCGGGCTCGAACCCCGCCTGTCGGCATGCCGCCGTCGCCCATTCCCGGGCGGTGTCGTCGTCCTGCTCAGTACGGAAGGACCCGTTCGATGGCCCGTACCGTCCGGATCAACCGCGACCGGCTCTGGGCCTCCCTGATGCAACTCGGCCGGAAACCCGGCGGTCCGAGTCAACGGCACGTAGCCGGGATCAGCCATGCCGCGAACGCGGTTGGCCTCGCGGTCTCCGCGCGGGGTCACCGGACCCACGTCACTTGACGACCGAGCGCAACCGGCCGTACAGCGTCTCCGACATCGAGATCGCCGTGGCCAGGTCCGGTTCGCAGATCTCCAGGTAGTGGCTTCCGCGGGCCACGTAGAGCTGGTACTGCCGCACGGTGAAGTCCCCGGCGGGCTGGTTGACCGCCGTGACGGTTCCCGTGCCCTCGTCGCAGGTCCAGCCGACCGCCACGACGGCCGACGCCGCCGCGATCGAGCAACTGTCCGCGACGAGCTGGTCGAACTGCTGCTGTGTCAGGCCGGTGAACGTGATGGTCGACTGCAGCCCGTACGTCGCGGCCCCGTCCAGCGCCGGCACGGGCACCTCGGCCAGGGTGATCCTGGCGCCGACCTGCAGCGACCGCCAGGTCATGCTGCCGGACGCGCAGGTGCCCGCGGCCTCGCGGAGCCGGGCGAGATCCAGCCCCTCGGGCAGCTCCTCGACGGTCGCGGTGAACCTGCCCGTGGCGCCATTGTCGGCGTCGCGCCGGCTGCCGACCTGGATCCAGCCGCCGGCGGCCCGACTCTGCTCGCCGATCGCCAGTTGCAGGGAGCCCAGGCAGGCCACCGGCGAAACGGTCACGTCGGGGTCGGGCTCGAACAACTTGCCCGCGTCGGCCAACGACATCTCCACGAGTTCGGTACCCGCGGGGTGGTCGGCCTTGGGCAGCAGGACCTCACGGAGGCGCTCGTCCGACAGCGCCGGCGCGGCCGGGCCGGCCGCCGCTGCCGCCAGCGTCGTCCGCTCGGCTTCGGCGGTGCGGTGGTTTCCCACCACGACGATCAGCACAGCCGCCACCAGCAGCAGAGCTGCGCCGGCCGCCGTGAGGGCACGACGAGTTGTCAGCATGGCACGCCTCCGTTCGCCAGGTGTTTCTGCTGTCAAGGAACAGCAGTACCGCACCGGGGGCATCGATCGCCATACATGAGTCAAGTGGATTTTTGCTGACCAGAGCCGCCCGCGACATCTCTGGCCAATCGGCACGTGTCGCAACGACCCGGGTCCGCGACCCCGGTTCCGGCGACACTCAAGCGGCGCGACCGATCCCGCCGGTCGGACTCGCCGCACCGCGGCTGGGCTGCGGGATTCCAGGAGGCCCTGGGTTGCCGGCGTCCACCACGACCGGCCTCCCGCACCGGATCGCGGGACCATACGTTCACTCCGTCCATATTCGACATCCGTCGGACGGCCACCGGTCACTGGGCGGTCGGACGGGCAACGCGCGGCCGGAAACGACTAGCGTCGTCCCCACTGTCCGTGTTGCTCCCCGAGCGCACCGCCGCGGGAGCGACGCCCTCGGAGATTGGAGTGACCATGCCGGACATGGCGGCCACGCTGGCCGACCTCGAAGACCTCAACCTGGCCGACCTGGAGGTGTCCGACCTGTTGGAGGTGCACGCCGTCCGCGACGCGGTGGCCCTGCCGGAAACCGGCGCCTCGGCGAGCACCTCCGTCGTCTGGGAGTGGCTGGGCTACTCCTCCTGCGCCGCCCAGCTTCCTCTGTAGTCGTACCGGATCGGTGCCGACCGGCGGGGCCGGGTCGCCGACACCGTCGGCGCGACCGTCCCCACCGGTTCGACCGGCCGGTGTCGATGACCGTCCACAGGGGAGAACGTGTCCATCACCCGCCAGAACTCCGCTCCACCGGTGTCGTCGGCACCCGGCGGCCGGGTCGCGCCGGAGGTCGAGGTCGCCCCGTACGTGCTGATCCGCCTGACGGGGGTCGACCAGCCGGCGTCCGGGCCGGCCGGACGGCGGCTGCGCCGCCTCCAGGACCGCCTCGTCGATCGACTGGTCAAGTGTCACTCCCTCGGCCCCGACCTCGCCGACGAGCTGTACCGGCTCGGCGGTCGGTCCTCGAGGACGTACCGCCAGTCGGTTCTGCTGCCCCTGCGACGCGACGTCCACAACGGCCGGTCTCCGGCCGGCGATGTCCGCGCCCGGCTCGGCGACCTTCCCGCACGTCTGCCGGCGTTGGGGCGCTGGTTGCGGGTTCGGGCCGAGATCGACCGGCTGACCGACGCCATCGACGCCGGGTCGGAGGCGGCACTGGCCGAGGAACGCGTCGCGCTCGCCACTCTCTGCGGCAGCGACCCGTTCGGCCGGGCGGTGGCGCTGACCAGCCCGGAGCTGCTGGCAGCGGTACACCGCACGGCGGCGCGCGGTGGCGTACCGGACGCCCGCGGCCGCAAGTCGGAGCCCACCGTGCTCCGGTACGCGTTGCGGACGTCCACGCGGACCAGCCCGCTCTCCTGGTTCACCATCGTCGGCTGGGGCTCCTGGCCGGACGACAGCGCCCTCGGACCCCCGACGCCCGGGCCACGGTCGCGGCCCGGGCGTGACCGTGCGGCCGGCCCGGAAACCGTGGCGAACCTGGATCTGTCGGCGGCCGGCGTGCCGACGGCGGTGACCCGTCCACCGGCCGGCCTGGTCGCCAGCCTCTTCCTGGCCGGCAACGGCCGCCCGGGGCAGGCGCCACGCACCCCGCACCGGCTGGCGCCCGGGACCCGCGTGCTCGGCGAGCACGTGGTGTTCTACCGCGAGCACCCGACGACCGACGCCGACGGTGCCCCGGTGATCCGGGAGGAGCGGGTACTGATGCCGCTGCGGCCCGCGCTGGCCGCGATCATCCGGGTGCTCCGCGCCGCGCCCGGCGGGTACCGGCCGGAGGAACTCGTCGCGGCCCTCAGCCGACGCCCCGCGCACCCCGCCACGGACGCCGCGGCGGCCGAGCGGCTCGCCCGCCGACTCGTCGACCAGCTCTGCACGGAACGGCTGCTGGTTCCGGTGCCGCCGACCACCGAACACGACCCGGCGGCGCTCGCGGCGATCGCCGACTGGCTCGCCGACACCGGTGACCCCGCCGTCGCCGACCAGGTGCGGCGCCTCGACCAGGACATCCGGTCCCTGGCCGACGTCGAGGCGGCGCGACGCGGCCCGCTGGTACGCCGGATCAGCGCGGGCTGGCGCGACGCCCTGCACTCGCTCGGCGCCACCGCGCCGCCACTGGCCCCGGCCACCGAGGACGTCGTGCTGCCCGGACCGGTACGGCTGACCCGGCGGCCGGCGGACAACGCCGACCTGACCGCGCTGACCGGGCTCGCGTTGATGTTCGACACGGACCAGGTGCTGCGCCGGCTGCTGCGGCACCGGTTCGTCGAACGGTACGGCTCCGGGGGCCGCTGCGCCGACCTCGGTGAGTTCTTCGCCGAGGG